>NZ_JAWORD010000020.1:0-99491 GCF_033337665.1 Vibrio sp. Vb2960
GGTAGTTCAGTTGGTTAGAATACCGGCCTGTCACGCCGGGGGTCGCGGGTTCGAGTCCCGTCCACTCCGCCACTTATATTAAGCCTCAGTCGAAAGACTGAGGCTTTTTTCGTTTTGGTTAACCGACTTACCTTAAACCCACTTTCATATTGAAACCTTGCATCGAGAGGTAGGCTTCCCTCTGGCTATGCTTTCTAAGCCCTGTTATGAGTGAAGTGGAACGCAGTTTTGTGTGGTTTCTGCAGTCTCGAGCGCTAGTTTTGAGCCTCTTCATTCACCAAAGCTCCTTTTATTCGATATTAGAAAATCTAGTTATGTGACAGAGTTTAATTGTTTGAAGTGTCGCTTGTTTCTAATTTGAAAACAGGACGACTTTGAATACAAGTTTAGTCTCACTGAGATCAAGAGGGAGGGGGGCTACATTTCTGTTAAGGCTTTGATCTACCTGAATGCTAGCTCAGTTTTATCTTGGTGAGGTTGCTAACCTGTTTGGGTTCTGAACGCAATTACCCTAAATGCCTCTTTCTCATAAAAATACAAACTCGCTCATTGCTAAGTATTGTGGAAGTTTAGCTTTGATGTTTGCGAGGAGCCTATATTGCCAAGGGAAGAGAAGTGATACAGATGAAAATGGGTAAATTAAAAGGCTCGCCTATGAATACTATCTATCAGCAATAGTTAGTATCTATGAAAATGTAGCGTAGCGATTCTTCGTATATTTGATGGTATATCAAAGAATAAGGAGCCTTCGTCCTTGAAGGGGAGTCTGAAAATTAGTTATGAAAAAAGCAGCTAGGTAGCTGCTTTTGATTTATTAAGTTACGTGTCTTTAAGAGTCCACTGGCTCCGTATGTTCCGGAGTGGTTATTGCTTGGTTGTTCTCTTCCATCTTCTTCTCTTCTGCTTTTGCTTTTTCAATCATTGGAGTGATTGTTGAGCCTTGAATGAGGATAGAGAAAACAACGACGGAGTAGGTCATTACAAGAATAATCTCTTTTACATCGATTAACTTATCTTGAATCACCCAAATACCAGATGGAATGGAAAGTGCCATTGCCAATGCAAGGCCCCCGCGTAAGCCGCCCCACGTCAAAATACGCACTGACCATGGATTATATTTTCTGTAACGTTTAAAGCCTATGTAAGAAAGAAATACACTTAGATAGCGAGCTGCTAGTACAAGAGGGACTGAAATAGCCATCATGATCCAGTCTTCTTTGTGGAATTCAAATAGCAGCATCGACATGCCGATCAGTAGGAATAACACGCCATTCAAGAACTCATCAACAAGCTCCCAAAAATGGTCAAGGTGATCTTCACTCTCTTTTGAAAAGCCAATAAAGCGTGTCCAGTTGCCAATCATAATACCGGATACAACCATTGCGAGTGGGCCTGATACATGGATGTATTCAGCAAATGCGTAACCTGCTGTTGGGACACCAATGGTAAGTAACAATTCCATTGAGTGATCATCGGTGGCACTGATCAAGTAGTGGAATAGCAAACCGAGGACGAAACCATATGTGATACCACCGATAGCTTCTTGGATGAAGAGTAAGGTGACACTACCTACAGTTGGTGCCTCAGTGCCAAATGCAATCGTAAATAGAGTGACGAAGATAACTAAACCGAAACCATCATTGAAGAGCGATTCTCCTTCAATCTGAGTGGAGATACGTTTAGGAGCATCTAGTTTTTTCACAATAGCCAATACAGCGATTGGGTCAGTTGGTGATATTAGAGCACCAAATAGTAAGCAGTAGACCAAATCAAATTGGATGCCAATTAACTGACAAAACCCATACAGCGCAAATCCAATAAAGAACGTGGAAAACAGTGTGGCTCCAAGGGCTAAAACAGTGATCTCCCACTTTTGATCTTTAAGGTTCGGGAGTTTGATGCCTAGTCCACCAGCAAATAGTAAGAAGCCAAGAATGCCTTTGAGCAAGAAATCTTCGAAGTTAATCCTTGTGACCGTCTCCGTCGCAATTTCGGTGAGATGGAACCAGTTGTTTTGACCCGCAATTAAGATTAGAAGTGAAAGCACCATTGAACCTGCGGTAATCGCAATGGTGGTTTGCATCTTTCCTATCTTGCTGTTTACAAAAGCAATTAGCATCGCAGCTGCGGATAGAAAACATAAAGTATGATAGACCGACATAGAGCTCTCTATTTGTAACATTTTATGAATGGAATTCTCGGCTGATGCTGCTTAAATAGCAAACATTTTTTCGTGATTATTTTGCAAGTTAAGAAGGATATAAAATAATCATTAATTCTACGTTTAGACGTCTAGACTCCTGAAGTTTGTGTGATAGGATGGAAAGATAACTAAAGGAATGAGGCTGTACTGTGGGAAGTAACGTAAGACAACAGATTGAAGCTCAATTGAAGCAACGTATTCTTTTGATTGATGGTGGTATGGGAACCATGATTCAGGGATACAAACTTGAAGAGCAAGACTATCGAGGAACGCGCTTTGCGGATTGGCATTGTGATCTAAAAGGTAACAACGACCTGTTGGTTCTAAGTCAGCCTCAACTTATCAAGGAAATTCACGCTGCATATTTAGAAGCGGGTGCAGATATTCTTGAGACCAACACTTTTAACGCAACAACCATTGCGATGGCTGACTACGAGATGGAAAGCCTAAGTGAAGAAATTAACTTTGCAGCTGCCAAGCTTGCACGTGAAGTTGCAGACGAATGGACCGCAAAAACACCCGATAAACCGCGTTATGTCGCAGGGGTTTTAGGGCCGACGAACCGCACTTGTTCTATCTCTCCTGATGTAAACGACCCTGGATATCGAAATGTTTCTTTCGACGAGTTAGTTGAGGCTTACTCTGAATCGACTCGAGCGCTGATTAAAGGTGGTTCTGATCTTATTCTTATCGAGACCATCTTCGATACTCTTAACGCTAAGGCTTGTTCATTTGCTGTTGAAAGTGTGTTTGAAGAGATGGGTATTGAGTTACCTGTGATGATCTCGGGGACTATTACTGATGCTTCCGGTAGAACATTATCCGGTCAAACCACAGAAGCGTTTTACAACTCATTACGTCATGTTAAACCGATTTCGTTTGGTTTGAACTGTGCACTTGGCCCGGATGAACTGCGTCCTTATGTTGAAGAGCTCTCGCGTATATCAGAATCTTTTGTTTCCGCTCACCCAAATGCTGGGCTTCCGAATGCATTCGGCGAATACGATTTGTCGCCAGAAGATATGGCTAAGCATGTTAAAGAGTGGGCTCAAAGCGGCTTTTTAAACTTGATTGGTGGGTGTTGTGGTACAACTCCTGAGCACATTCGCCAAATGGCACTCGTGGTTGAAAATATCGCCCCTCGTCAATTACCTGAACTTCCCGTTGCTTGTCGCTTGTCTGGCTTAGAGCCGCTCGCCATTGATAAAGACTCTTTATTCATCAATGTCGGTGAGCGTACGAATGTAACTGGTTCTGCGCGTTTTAAGCGCTTGATTAAAGAAGAACTGTACGACGAAGCGCTCGATGTGGCTCGTCAACAAGTTGAAAATGGCGCTCAAATTATCGATATCAACATGGATGAAGGCATGTTGGATGCACAAGCTTGTATGGTTCGATTTTTAAACCTTTGTGCGTCAGAACCTGAAATATCCAAAGTACCAATCATGGTCGACTCTTCCAAGTGGGAGGTTATTGAAGCTGGTCTTAAGTGCATCCAAGGCAAAGGCATTGTTAACTCGATCTCTCTCAAAGAAGGCAAAGAGAAATTCGTTGAACAAGCTAAGTTGATCCGCCGTTACGGTGCGGCTGTGATTGTGATGGCGTTCGATGAGATTGGGCAAGCAGATACACGTGAGCGCAAAGTAGAAATTTGTACCAACGCTTACCGAATTCTTGTTGATGAAGTAGGCTTTCCACCAGAAGACATCATTTTTGACCCAAACATTTTTGCCATTGCTACGGGGATCGAGGAGCATAATAACTACGCGGTGGATTTCATTGAAGCCGTTGGAGATATCAAACGTGATTTACCACACGCGATGATCTCGGGTGGGGTTTCTAACGTCTCGTTCTCTTTCCGTGGCAATAACTATGTTCGCGAGGCGATTCATGCGGTATTCCTCTACCACTGTTTTAAGAATGGTATGGATATGGGGATCGTGAATGCGGGTCAGTTAGAAATCTACGATAACGTGCCTGAAAAATTGCGTGAGGCTGTGGAAGATGTCGTTCTTAACCGTCGTGATGACGCCACTGAGAGATTGTTAGATATCGCGGCGGAATATGCAGGCAAAGGGGTAGGTAAAGAGGAGGATGCCTCTGCACTTGAGTGGAGAACTTGGCCTGTTGAAAAGCGCTTAGAACACGCGTTAGTGAAAGGAATAACTGAGTTCATCGTTGATGATACCGAAGAGGCTCGTGTCAACGCTTCAAAGCCATTAGAGGTGATTGAAGGCCCACTAATGGATGGGATGAACGTCGTCGGAGACTTGTTTGGTGAAGGTAAAATGTTCCTTCCTCAGGTCGTAAAATCTGCACGAGTGATGAAGCAAGCAGTCGCGCATCTGGAGCCCTACATCAATGCAGAAAAGCAGGTGGGACAAACAAACGGTAAGATTTTGCTAGCGACGGTCAAAGGTGATGTACATGATATCGGGAAAAATATCGTTGGCGTTGTATTGCAGTGCAATAACTACGAAATTATCGATCTTGGTGTCATGGTTCCTTGCGAAAAGATCTTAAAAGTAGCGCAAGAAGAGAACGTCGATATTATTGGTTTATCAGGGTTGATCACACCTTCATTAGACGAAATGGTGCATGTTGCAAAAGAGATGGAGCGTCTCGACTTTAACTTACCTCTTCTCATCGGTGGCGCAACAACGTCAAAAGCCCATACAGCAGTTAAGATTGAGCAAAATTACAAGCATCCAGTGGTTTACGTGAACAACGCCTCACGTGCAGTGGGCGTATGTACTTCTCTTCTGTCAGATGAACGTCGCCCTGAATTTGTTGAAAAACTTGAAGCTGATTACGAACGAGTACGTGATCAACATAATCGAAAGAAACCGAGAACCAAACCAGTGACATTAGAAGCGGCTCGAGCGAATAAAGTTGCGATCGATTGGGAAGCTTATACACCTCCAGTGCCTGTTAAGCCTGGCATTCATATCTTCGATGATTTTGATGTGGCTATATTACGTCAATACATTGATTGGACACCATTCTTTATGACTTGGTCACTTGTGGGTAAGTATCCAACAATTTTCCAACATGAAGAAGTTGGTGAAGAAGCAAAACGTTTATTCGAAGATGCCAACGAGATACTTGATCGAGTTGAGCGAGAAGGCCTGTTAAAAGCGCGTGGAATGTGTGGCTTATTCCCTGCTGCGAGCGTGGGGGACGACATTGAAGTTTATGCTGATGAAACTCGTACCGACGTTGTGAAAGTATTACGTAACTTGCGACAACAGACCGAGAAACCAAAAGGATTCAACTATTGTTTATCCGACTACATCGCACCTAAAGAGTCGGGTAAGCATGATTGGATAGGGGCATTTGCTGTCACTGGTGGTATTGGTGAACGAGAGCTTGCTGATGAATACAAAGCACAGGGAGATGATTACAACGCAATTATGATTCAAGCGGTGGCGGATCGCCTAGCCGAAGCGTTTGCTGAGTATTTGCATGAGCGTGTCCGTAAAGAAATTTGGGGTTATGCAGCTGATGAAGATTTATCTAACGATGATCTCATTCGTGAAAAATACCAAGGTATTCGCCCTGCACCAGGTTATCCAGCGTGCCCTGAGCATACTGAAAAAGGACCGCTTTGGGAGCTACTTAATGTGGAAGAGAATATTGGCATGACTCTAACCTCCAGCTATGCAATGTATCCGGGCGCGTCAGTATCTGGTTGGTATTTCTCTCATCCTGACTCACGTTACTTTGCGATCGCACAGATCCAAGAAGATCAGCTAGAGAGTTACGCCGATCGTAAGGGGTGGGATAGGATCGAGGCTGAAAAATGGTTAGGGCCAAACATTAACGGTTAATTGATGTTTACCTCGTCCAAATGTAACAACTAATGAAACGACAAAGGGCTGCAGATACGCAGCCCTTTGTTTTATTGAGTTGAACTTACTTCTCAAACAACTCCGTGTGGAGTTTTTGTATGGCTTGCTTCGATACCGATTCATGGAGCAAGAAGCATAAGTTGTGAGGGCTAGCGCCATAACAAATCATGCGCAGGTTAAAATCTTCTAGCGTGCCAAAAACCTGTTTCGCGTAGCCTTTACTCTCACTCATGTTGTTACCAATGAGAGCAACGAGGCATAGGTCATGTTCAACTTCTACCTTACATAGCTCTTCTAACTCTTCTCGTACAGCTTGCGGCAGCTGCGGCGCGCCGCCGGATGTATCGGTTTGATCAAGTGTTAACGATACACTGATTTCAGATGTTGTGATCAAATCGACAGAGATCTTATGCTTTGCAAGGATCTCAAAGACCTTTGCTAAGAAGCCGTATGCGTGGAACATATTGGCGCTGCGTAGCGTTACCATGGTTTGGTTACAACGCAAAGCTAGCGCACGGAATAACGGTGAGCTTTCGACTTGGTGGCGAATCCAAGTTCCCCCTTTTTCTGGCTCTTTCGATGACCCTACAAATACCGGAATGTCGTGGCGTAATGCGGGTACTAGCGTAGAAGGATGAAGGATTTTAGCGCCAAAGTTAGCCATTTCTGAAGCTTCACTAAAGCTGATCTCAGGAATTGGTGAGGCTTTTGGCGCAATTCGCGGGTCTGTTGTGTAGATGCCCGGAACATCAGTCCAGATTTCTAGCCCTGCCGCTTTAACGCTCTCAGCAATTAAGGCGGCGCTGTAATCGCTGCCCCCTCGACCTAATGTTGTTGTATTACCGGCTTCGTCAGATCCTATGAAGCCTTGAGTAACAACAACGGATTGTTGGCAAAGTGGTACGAGTTTATCTTGCGCAAGCGTCGAAATTGCTTCAATGTTTGGCTCCGCGCGACCAAAGTTGTCATCAGTACGCAGCACATCGCGGATATCAAAGCGCACAGCTTGAATGCCTCGCTCACACATTAACTGAGTTAGAATATGCGTCGACATGAGTTCGCCACATGCGACTAAATGATCGGTTAACTTTGCACTAGCTTGGATAGATGCAGCCTCGGCCAGGCTGGTTACGGTATCTAATATGCCATACACCTCGGCAGCAGTTTTCGTGCTGTCTTCGAGCTGAGTTAAAATGGCGTCATGAATGTTGGCCAGATTTTGCAGCAGCTCAGTACGGTGCGTTTGATCCTGAACACCGTTGGCGAGTTCTACCAACAGGTTGGTGACGCCAGAGCAAGCGCTGCTCACGACCAGGCGAGTATTTGGATTGTTTTCGATAATGGTGGCGCAACGACTCATTGCCTCAAAGTTGGCAACACTGGTTCCACCGAATTTAGCTACGTTAAATGCGCTCACTGCGTTCTCCCACGACTTCCTAAAAAATTGTACATCCAATGTTTAGTGAGAAAAGGAACAGAGCAAAAAGAGAGGTATTTAGAATGCTATTTGAAAAATTTACCCTCAGAAGCCCTTCATCAGACTGCGCTGATGACAGTTGATGGGATTCAGCCCAATTCAACCGACAAGTCAAATCCTGCAACTTTGACTTACCTCGGCACTACTCCCCCTCAATGATTGGTGTTGGAATTGCGGTTCCACAAATCATCTACCTGGGTAGCGCTCCTCTTCTACATAAAGCTCAAACATTGAACGGTTTTGAGGCCTTAATGTCAATCAATATTTCAACCTTTATGGTGTTTTTTATTAACGATTTTGTGACACTGGTTTGACCTCTATACTTACGGCTAATTGCTGATAGAGGAAAAATCTATTAGGGTGAAGAACCCTACACCTGAGCCATGTTATTGAGTAGAACTTTTAGAATGCTCAGGATAAAAGATAATCAAGGAGCTGACATGTCGATCCAAAGCTTTATTCCACCTCACCGTATTTTAATGGGACCTGGTCCTTCTGATATTTATCCTCAAGTGTTACAAGCACTAAGCCGTCCTACGGTAGGTCACCTTGATCCTCTGTTTATCGGTATGATGGATGAGCTCAAGCAGCTATTGAAGTATGCCTTTCAAACTGACAATGAGTTCACTATTGCGGTTTCAGCGCCAGGTAGTGCAGGGATGGAAACCTGCTTTGTAAACTTGATCGAGAAAGGCGACAAAGTGATCGTCTGCCGTAACGGTGTATTTGGTGAACGCATGCGCGAAAATGTCGTCCGTGCTGGTGGTGAAGTTGTTATCGTCGATGATGAATGGGGGACGCCTGTTTCCATTGATAAAGTCGAGCAAGCACTCGAACAGCACCCAGATACAAAAATTCTTGCTTTTGTACATGCGGAAACCTCAACTGGTGCAGTCAGTGATGCTCAAGCATTGGGTAAGCTGGCGAAACAGCATAATGCATTATCTATTGTTGATGCGGTGACATCGCTTGGTGGTGTGCCGTTAAAAGTGGATGAATGGCAACTGGATGCGGTTTACTCTGGCAGTCAAAAATGTTTGTCATGTGTACCAGGGCTCTCACCAGTGACGTTTTCTCCTGACGCGATTGAAAAGATTCAAGCAAGAACAACACCAGTACAGAGTTGGTTCCTCGATCAGAGTTTAGTTTTGGGGTATTGGAGTGGAGAAGGCAAGCGTAGTTACCATCATACGGCGCCAGTTAATAGCTTGTATGCGCTTCACGAAGCTTTATTGATACTGAAAAATGAAGGATTAGAAAACGCTTGGGCTCGTCACCAACTGATGCATGAAAAACTCAAAAATGGCTTACAAAAGTTAGGCTTTAAATTTGTTGTGGACGAAGCCCATCGGTTGCCACAATTAAATGCGATTTACGTGCCTGAAGGAATTGATGAAGCAAAAGTTCGTGCTCACTTGCTAGAAACCTATAACCTAGAAATTGGTGCAGGCCTTGGGGCATTAGCTGGTAAAGCGTGGCGTATTGGCTTAATGGGTTACGGCGCTCGATCTGAAAACGTTGCGCTGTGCTTAAAAGCGTTAGAAGAGTCACTCACTGAATAAAATCATACAGCAATGAGATAAAGAAAAGCGAAGGTCATCCCTTCGCTTTTTGGTATTTATTACTCAGCTCCTGAAGTGGGGGCTGGTGGGGCAGAGATTGCTTGAGAAGGTGGTTGGTAATTGACGTCACTGAAATCAATCTTCGGGAACAAAAACTGCGCTTCAGCTCTAATTTGCTCCGCTTTACTTGAGTCATCTAAGCCTTGGTAGGCCAAAATCAAATTATTATAAAATGCAGGGCGAGGCTTATCTTTGATGATTTTTAGCGACCAATCGATATAAGGCTTGATCAAGGTTGCGTCTTGTTGGTACAGCCCAAGGTTTAAAAACGTGCTATAGACATCCCAATCAAACCTGTCTTTCCAAACTACAGGGTTACTGACTTGATTCAGAATATCAGGGTTAGTTGGTCTAGTGGTCTCAAACTTCGTCAATACATAATTCGTATGTAATGCGCTTACCATGTAAAACGTAAACGCAACGGGAAGTACCAAACTAAAAACACGCAGCAAGCTTTTGGTCACATTACTAAAGCCGACTTGTCGATAACGAGAGACGCGCTGATCGACCCAGTACAGTAGGATAACGAAGATCAACCAATGCACGAGAGAGTGGTAGAAAGGGTATTCCAGTTGTGAGTGCAATACGATAGGTATAAACAAGGCCAGCAACGCAAGACGAGTTCCGCGTTTGGCTTGATAGATTCGATACAGTACTAGTGCCATCGCTAAGAAGATGCCGAGTATTGGCAGCAAGCCACCTTCTACTCCCCAGTAAAGTAGCTCATTATGCGGATGATCCATGGCTGGCAAACCAGCTGGGTAATTCTCATTTAGGGCATGTTGACGAGCCGTATACAGCATGTACTCAGATTCAAACTTGCCATATCCATAACCAGTAAAAGGCTTTTCAATCACCATGTCTAATGTTTGTGGAAAAGTATACGCTCGAGGAGACTCCATATTTACTTTTTCTGCGGCTAACCCACCTCCATCAGGAAAGGCAAGATGCATGACAACGACTGAGAGTAAGAGCCCACTTACAAGTGACACAACCCAGCGGATAAAGCGCCCTTTGGTTGCAAAACGGTACATGTATGGAATGACCAACAACACGGCGATGACTGAGGCTAACCAACCAGTGCGTGAAGCCAACGCCACAATTAGTGGTAATGTTAAAACTGGCACGGCATAGAGAAGGTAAACATCGCTTAACTTACGATCGTATTTGTAGGGCTGACGTGCAAGTAAATAGCTGGCAATCACCAACCCTGTCGCAAGAAAGCTGGCCATTACATTGGGCTGTTGGAAAATACCATAAGGACGATTGGCCACCGTGTCGTAACCAAACGGATTGCCTGGTTTGAGATACAGATATTGTGTCAAACCAAAAATGGCTTCGATAACAACCGCAAGGACAATGAACCATAATAGGCGTTGGCGATGTTTATTACTGAAATGAAATTGTTGTAAAACAATAAAGAACAGGACACCACACCACAGGCCAATGAGCTTATTGGCTGCCAAACTGCTATTCGCATTTGGGTACAGAATGGGCACCGTCATGATAAGAGCACTAATGAACAAGCCGATGGTTAGTTTTGAGTAACGTAGTACTCGATTATTCGCAAGTTGGTAACACCCAATGCCTAATGCAAAGCTAAAAGCAATCCAAGTTGTCGCATTGAACGAAAGCGAAAGCCCCGAACCGCCGGGGTTGGGCATGAAAAAGTGCATTGCCAACACAAATAGTGTTGCCAAGGCAATGAGAAACTTGCGATTGAGGGGAACCTGTACTTTTTCGGGAGAAAGCTTTGTTCCACTTACATGTATAGTAGCCATAGTTATTGCGTTGTTTTGAATGAAAAAAGACCAGCACTTGCTGGTCTCGATACTTTACCTGTTTTTTCTACTTCAACATAGGCTTGAGGAAGTGAGCTGTGTGCGAACCCTCGATTTGCGACACATCTTCCGGAGTGCCTTGAGCGATTATCTCGCCGCCACCCTGACCCCCTTCAGGACCAAGATCGATAATCCAGTCCGCAGTCTTAATGACGTCCAGGTTATGCTCGATCACCACGACAGTATTTCCGTGGTCGCGAAGTCTGTGCAGTACAGTGAGCAACTGCTGGATATCATGGAAGTGAAGGCCGGTTGTTGGTTCATCCAAAATGTACAAGGTTTTTCCTGTATCACGTTTGGATAGCTCTCGCGCCAGTTTCACACGCTGTGCTTCACCACCGGAGAGTGTTGTTGCCGCTTGACCCAATCGTATGTACGACAAACCGACATCCATCAGTGTTTGTAGTTTGCGAGCGATGGCAGGAACTGGATCGAAGAAGGTGCGTGCATCTTCGACCGTCATTTCTAGCACTTCATCAATAGTTTTACCTTTGTAACGTACTTCGAGCGTTTCACGGTTGTAGCGTTTACCTTTACACACATCACATGGCACATAAACATCTGGTAGGAAATGCATTTCTACTTTGATAACACCGTCACCCTGACAGGCCTCACAACGACCACCGCGTACGTTAAAACTAAAACGGCCCGGTTTGTAACCGCGAGAACGCGACTCCTGTGTGCCTGCAAACAGTTCACGGATTGGTGTAAAGATCCCCGTATAGGTTGCAGGGTTAGAGCGAGGTGTACGGCCAATTGGGCTTTGATCGATATCGATGACTTTATCGAAGTGCTCTAGACCTTTAATCGATTTATAAGGTGAAGGCTGAGCCGTTGTCGCTCCGTTAAGTTGGGTATGCGCAATTTTAAAGAAAGTATCATTAATCAGCGTTGATTTACCTGAGCCAGATACCCCTGTAATACAGCTGAATAACCCAACAGGAATTGAAAGGTTAACGTTTTTAAGGTTATTACCTGTTGCGCCTATTAGCTCAACCGTTTTTTTCGGATCTCGCGGCGTGCGATCTTTCGGTACTGCGATTTCTTTAACACCACTTAAGTACTGACCTGTCAGAGAATTCGGATTCGCGACTATCTCTTCCATGGTGCCTTCCGCAACAACATTACCACCATGTACGCCAGCACCAGGACCAATATCTATGACATGATCTGCACAGCGAATCGCATCTTCATCGTGTTCTACCACAAGTACGGTATTACCTAAATCGCGCAAGTGAGTGAGCGTTTTTAATAAGCGTTCATTATCACGCTGGTGGAGACCAATCGACGGTTCGTCCAGAACATACATCACACCAACAAGACCTGCACCAATTTGGCTTGCTAAACGAATACGTTGAGCTTCACCGCCTGATAAGGTTTCCGCACTGCGTGATAAGTTTAGGTAGTTCAAACCGACGTTAACTAAGAATTGCAGGCGGTCGTTGATTTCCTTCATCACTTTTTCAGCGATTTGGGCGCGTTGACCTTCCAGTTTCAAGGAATGGAAGAATTCCAATGCATCAGCAATGCTGAGTTCAACAATCTCAGGTAGTGTCGTATCAGCAATAAACACGTTACGTGCTTCAAGGCGTAGACGAGTACCGCCACAGCTTGAACAAGATTTAGTGGAGATGTATTTCGCGAGCTCTTCACGGACAGAGTTGGATTCTGTATCACGATAGCGACGTTCTAGGGTATTCAGAATACCTTCGAATGGATGGCGCTTAACGCGAATATCGCCACGATCGTTGATGTATTTAAACTCAATCTCAGTACGACCTGAGCCCTTTAGAATGACATCTTGCGTTTTCTTTGGCAGAGAATTAAAAGGGGCATGGAGGTCAAAACCATAATGATCGGCCAATGAGGTGAGCATTTGGAAGTAGTAGTAGTTCTTTTGATCCCAACCGCGAATCGCACCTTGTGCCAAGCTTAATGAATCATCTTGAATGACTCGGCTTGGATCGAAGTATTGTTGAACACCCAAGCCATCACAAGTGCCACATGCTCCAGCAGGGTTGTTGAATGAGAAAAGTCGCGGCTCTAACTCTTGCATGCTGTAACCACATTGTGGACAAGCGAAGTTGGCGGAGAAAATAATCTCTTCACCGTCGCCATCCATTGGCGCGACAACTGCAATTCCGCCTGATAATTCGAGTGTTGTCTCGAAAGATTCGGCCAAGCGCTGTTGTAAGTCTGGACGAACTTTAAAGCGGTCTACCACAACTTCAATGGTGTGCTTTTTATGTAGTTCAAGGGTTGGAGGATCGGAAAGATCGCAAGTTTCTCCATCAATACGCGCACGAATAAAGCCTTGAGCCGCTAAGTTCTCAAGCGTTTTAACATGCTCACCTTTACGTTCTTTGACAATAGGTGCCAATAGCATCATTTTGCTGCCTTCCGGCATCTCTAGGACTTTGTCCACCATTTGGCTGATGGTTTGCGCAGCAAGAGGAGCATGATGCGTTGGACAGCGGGGTTCGCCCACACGAGCATACAATAGACGTAAGTAGTCGTAGACTTCGGTAATTGTACCGACGGTTGAACGCGGGTTATGAGAAGTAGACTTCTGTTCAATAGAAATCGCGGGTGATAACCCTTCAATGTGGTCGACATCGGGTTTTTCCATCAGAGACAAAAACTGACGAGCGTAGGCAGAGAGAGACTCTACGTAGCGTCGTTGGCCTTCTGCATACAATGTATCGAAAGCGAGAGAGGATTTACCGGAGCCACTTAGTCCAGTAATGACAATCAGTTTATCGCGAGGGATTGTAAGATTAATGTCTTTAAGGTTATGGGTTCGGGCACCGCGAACTTCTATTTTATCCATCGTTTTTGCTCTATGTATAACCAAGTGGGGCAAGTATTACATAGTGTGAGAAATGTGCAAAGAAAATTACTGGATAAAAAAACAGTAAAGTAAAAAGCCCAGCGTTGTGCTGGGCTTTCGATACAGTAATTTCGTACTACGACGATGCTTTATACTGCTTTTTGTGTTGCGTGCTTACCTAGCTCAGAGGTTTTTTCATCTTTTAGATACAGGTTTTCAAAACAATAGTTAGTTGCTTCGATGTAACCTTCAACGCTACCACAGTCAAAGCGTTTGCCCTTGAATTTGTAAGCCAATACACAGCCCGCTTTTGCTTGTTTTAGCAGCGCGTCAGTGATTTGAATTTCACCACCTTTACCAGGTTCAGTGTTTTCAATCAGTTCAAAAATATCGGGAGTCAGGATGTAGCGGCCAATGATAGCAAGGTTGCTAGGCGCCGTGCCTTTCTCTGGTTTTTCTACCATGTCGTCTACGCGATAGATGTCGTCTTTGATCATTTCACCAGAGATAACGCCGTATTTGTGTGTTTCTTCGGCTGGTACTTCTTGCACTGCAACGATAGAACAGCGGAACTGCTTAAATAGTGCCACCATCTGAGCCAGTACGCCCTCTTGCTCGTTCACACAAAGGTCATCAGCAAGAACAACAGCAAATGGCTCATCGCCTACCAATTCTCGTCCAGTTAGAATCGCGTGGCCCAAGCCTTTCATTTCGCGTTGACGTATATAAGTGAAGTTTGCAGATTCAATGATTTCACGGATATCTACCAACAGCTCTTCTTTGTTGGTACCGCTAATCTGATGTTCCAGTTCGTAGTTCTTATCAAAGTGGTCCATGATCGAGTGCTTGCCACGACCTGTCACAATACACATGCCGTTCATACCAGCTTGGATTGCTTCTTCGACACCGTATTCAATAAGCGGTTTATTCACGACTGGCATCATCTCTTTTGGCATAGATTTCGTTGCCGGTAGGAAGCGAGTGCCATAGCCTGCAGCAGGGAACAGACATTTTTTTATCATTGGGGGAATATCCTATCTCGTTTTTATCAAGAATCTGCGCATAACTTTAACACGAGAGGTATCAATGAATCATGAATAAAGTAGGAAAAAATGTGAGACTCGGTGCGGAAAAAAGATGAGCGACTCGTCATTTCAGTTATCAGAGCCGCTCACATTGCATCATGACATTAAGTTTTGGTCTGCCCAGGCGATTGCCTGTACTCGGTTCTTTACGGATAGCTTTTTGAATATCTGATACAAGTGCGATTTGATGGTGAATTCACTGACGAATAACTCCTCGGCCATCTGACTGTTCGAGGCGCCAGCTTGTAGGCAACGCAGTACTTGTAGCTCACGAATGGTTAGGTCTACCGTAGCTGGTGCAGTATGAGTATTAATGACATTGCGGTAATAGTGTAAAAGTTGACTGGTTACATTACGCGGCAGCCAGTTTTGACCGTTAACAATGCCTTTTAACCCTTCTCCAATTTGCTCTAGCGTATCTTCAGAATAAAACACACCTTTTAATTGACCAAATGAAAGAAGTTCATCCGTGGTTAGTCTTTTAGGCACGTTGAAGACAACGGTTTCAAAGTTTTTCCATACAAGAGGCAAGTTTTTGATCGATTGAACAAGTGATTTATGTTCACTGAAGTCGATCAGTAGAATTTTATTACGGTGTTGTGGCTTGGCTTCCATGAGTGCTACGGTTGAAATCACCGGGATGCTCATATCAACGTACTTTTCGAGTGCCGCCACTTTTTTTTGCGCATTATCTTCCATACTGATCAGAAATAGCTTTCTTGCGTAAGCCGACTTTCTCACGTGTTCCAATCTCCCTGGGTTCAATAGAAGCCATAAACTGGCATTAAAGAGAGGCCATAACCATCGCTTTACTGAATAAATGCGTTCGAATTCAAAGCTTCACGAAACGATGTCTGCAACGCGAATCAAAAATGCTACACACGTAAGTTGAAATACGATTTGGGTTCTAGAGGATGACTCAATAGATCACAATGGTATTAGACTTTAATCAAAACATTAAAGCGTGCTATTCTAATGCGCTAAAATTTTATATATCCAGAGTGAAACGGAGCACATCATGGCCAGCCGTGGAATTAACAAAGTTATTTTGGTGGGGAATCTAGGTAACGACCCTGAAATTCGTTACATGCCGAATGGCGGTGCAGTAGCAAACATTACTATTGCGACTTCTGATTCATGGCGTGATAAAGCGACTGGCGAACAGCGCGAAAAAACGGAATGGCACCGTGTTGTGTTATTCGGCAAACTTGCGGAAGTAGCAGGTGAGTACTTGCGTAAAGGCTCTCAAGTTTACATTGAAGGGCAACTGCAAACTCGCAAATGGCAAGATCAAAGTGGCCAAGATCGCTACTCAACTGAGGTAGTTGTTCAAGGCTTCAATGGTGTGATGCAAATGCTTGGCGGTCGTGCTCAAGGTGGCGGCGCACCAATGGGCGGTCAACAGCAGCAACAAGGTGGATGGGGTCAGCCTCAACAGCCAGCTCAGCAGCAGTACAATGCGCCTCAGCAACAGCAACCACAACAACAGGCTCCGCAGCAACCACAGCAGCAGTACAATGAGCCACCAATGGATTTTGACGACGATATCCCGTTCTAAATTCTGCTTATGCTTGAATCGAAAAGGCCGCGAATATCGCGGCCTTTTTTATTGTCGCAATCTAATGATCTCACAGGCTTATCTTGGCAAGGTTAGGCGTAACAATAAAACTTATCAATGAGTGTGATTTTCTTTATGCTCCAGCCTCTCACTATCAGACTAATCCGATTGTTTGATGAACTCTTATCAAGTATAAATATTTCAATAAGGTATATGATGAATAAAAAAGGAATTTGGTATTCATGAGGTATACCCCAACTCTTAAGTTAAGCACACGGCTGGTGGCCTTTGTCACTATGATCGTTATCTGCGCCATGTTTATCTTGTTTGTCGGTGGCACCCTCTCTTTTAAACGTCTTGGGCAGGAATATCTCACCCATTATTTAGAAGGGATCGTAGAGGTGGTCGACAAGGAGATGGAAGATCCTGACGCCGCTTATTCTATGCAGCGCTGGATGCCGAAAATGCTGCAGGCTTCCAATATTGTCGAAATGACGTTGTCGACCAACAACGCCGTTGTTTATCGCTTCAAAGATACTTCTCATCAAATGGAAGCGTCAGTCTTGTTTGAGGCTGAGTACCAGCTGACTCACAATCAAGATTACACGATTCACTTTAAAGCAATTCCCCCTTACTTAGGTTACAGCTACTCAATGCAGGCGCTTTGGTCGATCACGCTTGCCGTTGTATTGATCATCTTCTGCTTAATGCGCGGTGTGGCATGGCTTAAGGAGCAATTAGAAGGCTCCGAAATGCTCGAAGAGCGAGGCAGAATGATCCTGGCTGGTAGGGTGGAGCAGTATGCCAAAGGTGACAAAAAAGAATGGCCTTACACCGCCAGTGAAGCGCTCGATGTATTAATCGAAGAGTTACAAGATGCGCGTCAAGAGCGAAGCCGATTTGATACCTTTATTCGAACTCAAACCTTCCTTGATAAGCTAACCGGTACCGCTAACCGAGTGTTATTTGATAGCAAGTTGGAATCGGCGTTACTAGAAAGTGGGGCTCGCGGCGCCGTGTTGCTAGTGCGTATTCAAGACTGGAAACTGGTTGAAGAAGAGCAAGATAAGCAAATTACGGATGAGTTTATTGTTGAAGTTGGGAGTTTATTGTCCAATTTAGTTCAACGATACCCAGATGTTGTATTTTCCCGTTATTACGATGCTGATTTTGCGCTTTTTCTACCGCACCAAAGTGCGAAAGATGTGGCTAACCTTGCCTCGCAATGCATTCGCCAGTTAGAAAAGTTAATGCCGCCAGAGCCACTTGATCCAGACAACTGGTGCCATATTGGCATCACCACTTATAAAGAAGGTGAGCGACACAGCCAAATCATTGATGAAGCCGAGACTGCTTTGCGTAGTGCGCAACTACAAAATAACAATAATTGGAGTCGCTTCAAAAAATGGAACCACGATGAAGAAGCTCGCGGAAGTGTGAGGTGGAGAACGTTATTTGACACAGCACTTACACCTGAAAGTGTGATACTCTACGCACAATCTGTGCACCCAATAAGTGACGCGACGCATAAAAAATCATTATATGAAGAGTTAACATGTCGGATTCGCGATCCTGAGAATGGGATTGTTAAAGCATCTCGGTTCATTTCTGCGATCAGACAGGTTGGTTATGAAGCGCAAATGGATAAGTCGGTTATTAATAAATTCTTAAGAGAGTTTAAGGATAATTTTGATAACTCAAGATCGTATGCGCTCAATTTGAATGTAACGCCATTTTCTAACCGAGAGTACTTTAAATGGTTTCGTGATGAACTCTTACAGTTGTCACGTGAGCAGAGAAAGTGTCTCAGTTTTGAGTTTGTTGAAGCACAATTTGTAAGACACTTAGACTTTATGCGACCAGTCGCTAAAATGCTGGCCGGTTTAGGGTGCCACTTAATGGTTGGGCAGGCTGGGCGTACCATCGTCAGCACTCACTATTTAAAAGAAGTGGACATTCGTTACCTTAAACTTCATCGCAGTTTAGTAGCAAAAATCGACCAACGACATGAAAACCAGCTATTTGTCCGCAGTATGCTAGGTGCGGCGGCAAACAGTAAAACTAAAATTATAGCAGTGGGAATTGAGAATCAGAATGAGCTCAACACATTAATTGAGCTCGGGGTTTATGGTGGGCAAGGGCGTTACTTTTCTGCGGAGCAGCAGTTTCTTCCTCGTCCCCAAGCGTTGCCGAATTCTCAATCAGAATCCCAAGTTAAATTGGGAAGACGAAATCGCTGGCGGAAAAAATAAAGATAATAATCATGGATTTCAAAGCACTATTCGACAAGCTTAAGCGATCATCTAGTGGTGATCGCTCCTGCTTTTTGGTTATTCAGCCAGACGCCGTTTATTTATCATCTTCAATCAAAAGTAGTCGTCCATACCAATTTGATATTTCTGAGTCCAATTGGGAAAAAGCCGTTGAGCAAGCATTGAGCGTTGCAGCGAGTGCGTATGATTCATTAACGGTTATTCTTTCTCATAACTATTACCAGATGTACCAAATCGACAAACCGGTCATGCCGCGTCAAGAATGGCCAGCCGCATTACCGTTTTTGTTGAAAGAACTGATCTCTGAGCGTGCTATCGACATTATTGCCGATGCGGTCGAGTTACCGAATTCAACCAAAGTGCAAGCATACGTCTTATCGCGAAAAATATTGGATAAGATTGTGTTACTGGCCAATCGAGCCCAGTTACCATTAGAAGCCATTCTTCCTGAAGACGATATTTGGGGAGAGACTGCTGGTGAACTAGGAAACTTCCTATTATTACAACGCAGTGTGCGTGGTCATTTCCGTATAAGCGCTTTTGTCGAAAATACTATTGCGTTCCACCGCTCTATTCGCAGTGTGACGCCACCGTTAACGGGGGTTCCGTCTAGCGATTTACAGATGGACAGTCTGTCGTTAGAACTGCAACGTTCGATTGACTATCTTTCATCTCAGTTACGCCACGTGCAATTACATCAATTGAAAGTGTGCTGTGATGAAGAGGATGAGAGCGAGCTTGTTCAGGCTCTGAACTACCGTTTAAGTACTAAGGTTTCACCGTTATTACCACCAGAACATGAGCTATCAGGGCATGTTTTGGCTGACACTGCGGCTACTTCAAATACTCGACGCGTCAACTTATATCCCGATTACTTAAAACCGAAAAAAGAGCTCCTGACGCTAAAAAATATCGCGTTATCTTGGGGCGTTGCGGCGGCTGCAATTCTATTTTCTTACGGTTATGTCACTTGGCAGAGCAGCGGTTTGGAAGATGAGATTGCTATTGTAAAAAGTAAAGGCGATATCATGAAGTCAGAGCTTGAACGTTATCAAGTCAAGCTACGTAAACATCAACCTGACAATAATAAGCTGGCAGCTAAAGCCCGCTTAGAGCGTGAAGTCAAGGCGAAGCGAGACTCGCTTAAAGCTGTCGGGAAATACGATGACTCGCAACGCACGGGTTACTCTGGCGTGATGCAATCATTAGCGAAGCTAGGAAACCAAGAAATTTCTTTGTCCGAAATTCGAATCAATACCCATACCTTAGACCTGAAGGGACTAGCGAAAAAACCGAGCTCAGTGCCAAATTGGGTTAGCCAATTTAAAAACGAAATTAGCTTGGTTGGCCGAACGTTTGACGACGTCAAAATAGGTCGAAATGATAAGGATATTGTGACGTTTGAACTAAAAACGCGCGAGGATAAAGAGAAATGAACGAATTCTGGCTCTCATTAGAAGGGCGCTTTGGCGAAATGAGTACGCGTGAAAAAGTGCTCACCGCATTGTGCGGTTTAGTTGTCGTGATCATGTTGCTCTTTACGCTGGTATTGGAGCCAAAGCTTAACGAGATCATCAGTAATGAGAGGCAACTAAGTAATTTAAAGCAAGCCAATCAAAAGATTGAAATCGATACGCTACGTATTCAGGCGCAACTTAAGAAAGATCCAAATGCTGAGATTGATCGCGCGATATCTAATCTGTTAGCTGAGAGTCAGCATCTTTCGATGCAATTAGCGGAGATCATCGAGCATCTTATTACACCTTCGCAAATGGCTGAGCTGCTTGAAAATGTGTTGGAGCAGCAAAGTGGCATTCACCTTTTGTCTCTGCAAACCTTGCCATCTGAGCCAATAACGGAAGATAAAGAAGCATCGCAATACTCTGGTTACTACGTGCATCCTGTTCGTATGGAACTGACTGGTGACTATTTTTCTATTGCTAATTATCTGAATAAATTGGAGAGCCTTCCTGCGAGTTATTACTGGCGCAGCTTTAGTTATAAAGTCGAAGAGTACCCGAAAGCGAAGCTTGTGTTAGAAGTCTACACACTAGGATCTAGAGAGGAGTTTATTGGTGGTTAACAAACTCATCATCTCATTGCTTGTTATGGCAGCGGCAGGAACCGCTTGGGCAAACCAAGACCCAACGGCCCCACTTGGTTGGGAAAAACCAGCGGTTGAAACGTCAGCGAAACCAAAAGTTAAACGGTACCGACTGCCTAAGCTCAACAGTATTGTGTGTAAGCCAAGTACTGATTGTATCGCGATTATGGATAACAAACTTGTCGAAAAAGGCGAGCTATTTAAGGGTTATCGCGTCGCGAGCATTAATAGTGAATTTGTAACTTTAAAGCGTGGTAACCGTCAGTGGGACCTAGAGCTTTTTGATTTAAACGTAAAACAATAATAACCAGAGCCCGATCAGATATGCGCAAATTAGTTGTAGGAATAACGATTGCTTCTTTAATGGGATGTTCAATGGGTCATCGGAATCCAGTGGAAGTTAAAGAAGCGCTCAATGAATCGATCAATCAAGCGAACAGCCGCACATTGGAAGAAATCCCTTCTTCTGTTGAGGCAGACTTGATGCCAAATTTAGACTCGAGCGTTGCATCAGAGCAAGGCACCTCGAAGCGTTTTCGTATTCAAGCGAATGCGGTCGATGCAAGAAGCTTTTTCGCCTCGTTGGTGAAAGGCACAGAGTACAGCGTGGCGATTCACCCGTCGGTACAAGGTAATATCACCGTCAACTTGTCAGATGTGACATTGGATGAAGTTCTGAATGTCGTACAGAATATGTATGGCTATGACGTGGTGAAGTCTGGCAAAGTTATTCAAATCTACCCAGCAGGTATGCGTACGGTGACCATTCCAGTCGATTACCTGCAGTTCAAGCGTTCTGGTCGCTCATTAACCAGCATTGTTACGGGCTCTGTAACCTCGGCTGGTACGTCTAATTCTGGTGGTAGCTCAGACAGTTCTGACTCGTCAGACTCTAACAATGGAAACAACAACGATAGCTCGACCACATCTACGGGCGGTACACGCATCGAAACCATCACTGAAAGTGACTTCTGGCCGATGCTGCAGCAAGCTGTTGCGAATCTAATTGGTTCAGGCAAAGGGCAAAGTGTGGTTGTAACGCCACAAGCGGGAGTTATTACGGTTCGAGCATTTCCAGATGATATTCGCGAAGTACGCGAGTTCTTAGGTGTATCGCAGGAGCGCATGCAGCGCCAGGTCATTCTTGAAGCTAAAATCCTAGAAGTGACGTTGAATGATGGCTACCAACAAGGCATCAACTGGTCAAACTTATCGGCGTCAATTGGTAACTCGGGTAGTATCGTAGTCAACCGCCCTGCGTCGACATTACCACCATTGGATGCGATTGGCACGCTATTGGGCGGTCAAACTAACGTGACTATTTCGGATGGTAACTTCAATGCTGTATTGAGCTTCATGTCTACGCAAGGTGACTTGAACGTCCTTTCGAGCCCTCGTATTACCGCTGCCAACAACCAAAAATCTGTCATCAAAGTGGGTACCGATGAGTACTTTGTTACCGAGCTATCGAGCAATGCAGGCAACGGTGAAAACTCAAATGCAGTTCCTGAAGTGGAACTGACGCCATTCTTCTCGGGTATTTCCCTCGATGTGACTCCGCAAATTGATAACAAAGGCAATGTGTTCTTGCATGTTCACCCCGCAGTTATTGAAGTCACGGAAGAGGTGAAGCAATTGAACTTGGGCGGAGATTTCCAAAACATCCAACTGCCATTAGCGAAAAGCTCTATTCGTGAATCAGACTCGGTTATTCGTGCTAAAGATGGCGATGTTGTGGTTATCGGCGGGTTGATGAAACAGCAAAATCGTGAGCTTGTTTCTAAAGTCCCATTTTTGGGCGATGTACCAGCACTGGGGCACTTGTTCCGCAACGTGAATAACGTAACTGAGAAAACAGAATTGGTCATCTTGCTAAAACCGACCGTAGTTGGCGTGAACTCTTGGCAGAAAGAGCTAGAGCGCTCTCGTGATCTGCTGCAAGAGTGGTTCCCAGATGCGCAATAAGCGCTGGGAAAGGTTCTGTTTTTCAATAGGTTTGTGATTCGAGTATGTACTTGTCACACTTTGGGTTCCGAGTTCAGCCTTTTTCGTTAACCCCAAATACCGAAATGTTCTTGGGGTTAGTCCCTCACTATGAGGCGATCCAAACCATCCTAGCTGCCGTGCAAATGGGAGAAGGGGTGATTAAGGTGACGGGAGAAGTCGGCACTGGAAAAACCATGGTATGCCGTAAGCTGATCGAGCAGATTGAATCTGAAGTTGAGCTTATTTACTTACCCAATCCAGTGTTGAATGGGGAACAGTTGCAGTTTGCTGTCGCCAGAGAGTTGGGTATCGAGAACGATGATCCGCTGCGCATCGTTTCCCTCATTCAAGAGCACTTGATTCAAGTACATGCCTTGGGAAAGAAAACCGTCTTGATCGTTGATGAAGCGCAAGCTCTTTCCCCACAAGCTTTAGAAACATTGCGTCTATTTGGCAACCTAGAAACGGAACAAGATAAGCTCATTCAATTGGTGTTATTCGGACAACCTGAGTTGGATGAAAGATTGGCTAACCATGAGCTAAGGCAATTTCGTCAACGCATTACGTTTAGCTGCCAGTTACGTCCTCTCTCTATCGATGAAGGCGTGGCTTACATCAATAATCGTTTAGATAAAGCAGGCAATGGGGCGCACATTTTTTCTATTGAACAGAAAAAAGCGATTTGGCGTTCATCCATGGGGATTCCGCGCTTGATAAACCAAATTAGCCACAAGTCGTTGCTTGCTGCATTTAATGAGCGTTGCACACTATTGAAAAATCATCACGTTTACGCCGCTATGCACGATACGTTTGATGCCCGTAAACCTAAGTTTAAAACACCCGTATTTTGGGGATGGAGTCAACCTTGAGTGCCATCAATAAAGCATTATCAGAACTTGCTGAAAAAACATCGCCGTCAGAGCTTACTCGTGCGGAGATTCCAAGTGTCTCACGCAGTAAACCTTGGCTTTGGCTTGTCGCCGGTTTTTCGTTAAGCCTTGCGGTTGGTAGCTGGGCGGTCTCTCGCGGTCCTGTCCCTTCAGGCGAGCTATCACAGTTTCAAACCGACGCTATGCCACTGTCGTCTGTGAATGTCTCACCAATTGTTTCATCGGAGCGCACTCACTCGCCAACGAGTAAAATGACGCCCGATACAACTCATGTGGTTTACACCAAACCAGCCACGCAGCCAGTAGCGCAACAGACTCACATGCAAGAGACTGATAGGTTCACGCCAAGATCTGAGATAAATACCGCCTCTGAAGAGGCAGTTTTACTCGCGCAGTTAGCAACGATGCCGAGCGAGGAACAATACGATCCCGTAACCCACACGACATCAGAAAACAGCTCAATGCGTATTGAGCAGGTTGAGCTTACACATCGTCAGCTTTCTCTTAAGGCAGTTAGTCGAGCGGAAAAAGCACTCGATGCTAACGATATGCAAACGGCGTTATCGGCTTATGCCGAGGCGTTGCGTTATGAGCCAATGAATGCAGACACGCGTCAAAAGCTATCAGCGTTGTACTTTGGTAAAGGTGACACGCGTAAAGCATATGAGATTATTCAAGAAGGTATCAACCTAGATACGAACAACCAAGTACTTCGCTTGGCCTTGTCTAAGTTGTTAGTGAAAGCTAATCAACCTGAAGCGGCGCTGAGCCCGCTTGTTCATTTGCCTCCAGTACCAAGTCGAGATTACTTGGCGATGCGTGCGGCATTGGCACAAAAACACAAGCAAAATGACATTGCGCTTGAGAGCTATCAACTCCTAACTCAGCGTGAGCCGGAAAACGCGCGCTGGTGGTTAGGTTTGGCTATTCAACAAGAGCGCGCCCTGGCTTTTACTGCCGCGATTCACTCTTACAACCAAGCTCTGGGTAAAGTTGGCATTTCGAATCAATCGCAAGCATTTATCCGTGACCGTTTGAGCATCTTGAAAGAGTTGGAGAGCGCACAATGAAAATTCAGTTGAGAAAACGCTTGGGCGATCTTCTGGTTGAGGAAGGTATCGTCTCTGAAGAACAAATCCAGCAAGCACTAAACGCACAACGCAGTACCGGGCAGAAGCTAGGGGATGCGTTAATTGACCTTGGCTTTATTACCGAAAAGCAAATGTTGGACTTCTTGTCTCAGCAGCTTGGTTTGCCACTGATCGATCTTGGTCGTGCGCCTGTGGATGCCGAAGCCGTGCAGATTCTACCTGAGGTACACGCACGTCGCTTACGTGCGATGGTCGTTGCTCGAAATGGGGACACCCTGCGCGTTGCTATGAGCGACCCTGCGGACTTGTTCACTCAAGAATCATTGATGAACTTGTTAGGTCAATACAACCTTGAGTTCATTGTTGCTTCAGAGCGTCAGCTTATTTCAAGCTTTGACCGTTATTACCGCCGTACTAAAGAGATCGCCTCCTTTGCTGAACAGCTGCATGAAGAGCATAAAGATGTACAAAGCTTTGATTACGGTATTGATGAGGCCGACAGTGAAGAGGTTACCGTTGTAAAGCTGGTTAATTCCATGTTTGAAGATGCGGTACAGGTTGGAGCTTCGGATATTCATATTGAGCCAGACGATCAAGTATTGCGTTTGCGCCAGCGTATTGATGGCGTATTGCATGAAACGCTCTTAAATGAAGTGAACATTGCATCGGCTTTGGTTCTTCGACTGAAGTTGATGGCACACCTAGATATTTCTGAAAAGCGCTTGCCACAAGATGGCCGATTCAATATCAAAGTTCGTGGCCAATCAATTGATATTCGTATGTCGACGTTACCAACGCAGTACGGAGAATCTGTAGTAATGCGTCTGCTTAACCAGTCCGCTGGTTTGCGTCCGTTAGAAGAGTCGGGCTTGCCGCCAGACTTGCTTGCTCGCTTACGTCGACAGTTGGCGCGTCCGCATGGCATGATTTTGGTTACCGGGCCGACAGGTTCCGGTAAAACCACCACGCTTTACGGCGCATTGAGTGAGCTCAACGAACCTGGGAAAAAGATCATTACAGCAGAGGACCCGGTTGAATATCGTCTGCCTCGCATCACTCAGGTACAGGTTAACAGTAAGATCGATCTAACTTTCTCGCGTGTTCTGAGAACCTTTTTACGTCAAGACCCAGACATCATTCTTGTTGGTGAGATGCGTGATCAAGAGACGGTAGAAATTGGTCTGCGAGCTGCACTAACGGGTCACTTAGTATTGAGCACTCTTCACACCAACGATGCTGTCGACAGTGCGTTACGTATGATCGATATGGGTGCGCCGGGTTACTTGGTTGCTAGTGCAGTCAGAGCCGTGGTGGCGCAGCGTCTTGTGCGCCGAGTTTGCCCAGATTGTAAAACAGAAGACCACTTAGATGAGTCTCGCCAGCAGTGGTTAGCTGGGCGTTTCCCAAATCAAGTTAGCACCATTTTTTATAAAGGCGCAGGTTGCCAAAACTGTAACTTGACTGGTTATCGAGGCCGAATCGGTGTGTTTGAAATGCTCGAACTTGAGCAAGAGATGATGGATAAATTGCGCGCCAATGATGCGGTTGGCTTTGCGCAAGCCGCGCGCCGCTCAGAAAACTATAAGCCACTGCTTGCTTCTGCAATGGAACTGGCGCTACAAGGCACCGTCAGTTTGGACGAAGTGATGACCCTAGGTGAGGGTGATGCTTCTGGTAAGACTGATCCCATTTTCATATAGGTAAGTGAATGCCAACTTTTCGTTATCAAGGCCGCACGCTAGACGGCTCATCCACTAACGGCAAAATCGAAGCAGTGAACTCAGAAGCTGCGGCGGAAGCATTGATGAACAAAGGGGTCATCCCGCTCAATGTACGTTTAGAGAAAGAGTCGGCAAAAAGCCAAGTGAGCTTATCTAAGCTGTTTGTGCCTGCTATTCCGTTGGAAGTAATTATTCTTTTCTCTCGCCAGTTGTTTAGTTTGACTAAAGCTGGCGTACCTTTGCTGCGCTCTATGCGTGGCTTGTTGCAAAATTGCGAAAACAAACAGCTCAAAGAGGCGCTAGAAGATGTCGTTTCTGAACTGAGTAATGGCCGAGGTTTGTCTTCTGCGATGCAGCAACACAGTAAAGTATTCAGCCCACTGTTCGTTTCTATGATCAACGTCGGTGAGAATACGGGTCGGCTTGACCAAGCGCTATTGCAACTGGCGAATTACTACGAACAGGAACTTGAGACTCGCAAACGCATTAAAGCGGCGATGCGTTATCCAACGTTTGTCATTATCTTTATCACCATCGCCATGTTTGTATTGAATATCTTGGTGATCCCTGAGTTTGCATCGATGTTTACGCGCTTTGGTGTTGAGCTACCATTGCCGACGCGTATTTTGATCGCGACTTCTAATTTCTTTGTTAATTATTGGGTGTTGCTGGTTGTGGCAATGATTGGCGCGTTTACGGTGTTCAGAGCGTGGGTGGCGACGGCTGATGGTCGGGAGAAGTTCGATAAGTTTCGGCTTCGGCTGCCAATTGTAGGCGATATCGTTAATCGTGCGCAGCTTTCTCGTTTTGCCAGAACCTTTTCGTTGATGCTGAAATCAGGGGTGCCACTTAACCAGTCTTTGGCTTTGGCCGGGGAAGCCTTAGGGAACCGTTTTTTAGAAAACCGAATTCTTGAGATGAAGTCCGCGATTGAAGCGGGTAGCACCATTTCAGTGACGGCCATCAACAGTAAAATATTCACCCCATTGGTGATTCAGATGATTGCAGTAGGGGAAGAAACTGGTCGTATTGATGAGTTGCTGCTGGAAGTGTCGGATTTTTACGATCGAGAAGTTGATTACGATCTAAAAACACTGACCGCAAGAATAGAACCATTACTTTTGGTGATTGTAGCAGGCATGGTCATGGTGCTGGCATTGGGTATCTTCCTACCAATGTGGGGAATGCTCGACATCATCAAAGGCGGCTAATAGGTGGTTGAAAATCAAAGCCGAGCAACGCTTATTGTATTTGGGGTTATTGCTACGATTATGGCGGTGGGTTTGGCGGTCAAATTACGTCCTGTGACCGAGCAAGCACAAGTAACTGGAGCGAAGTTAGCGAGAGTTTGGATGCAAGATAGTGTTCAGCGTTATCGTCAAGCTTGGCTAGTACAAGGCGAGCCAGAACATATGCTGATGGATGGCTTAAACCTTACTATGACTGAGGGCGGGTTAGTGTCTCCCTTTACTCAGCAAGGTGTATTAGATTGTGGTTATTGGCTAGCGGTGCATTACCCCCAACGTAAAATAATGACCAACAAGTTAATAGATATCAGTGGAGCCATCAAAACTGATCGTTATGTCTGTCAATACACTTATGAAAATGGTCAGTCGATTGTAGTTATCTCAACTGCTAATCAACTGAAAATAGACGTCGAAATATCGGCGGAGTGATTTTTTTGACACCTAAGCACTATAATTGGTAATGAAAGTCGGTATAATGCAATCATAACCATAAGTAACAGGCTGTAATAGTGGGTAAACAATAATGTGTTTTTCTCATTGCAGCATGAACTGAATAATGGCGAATCGTCATTCTGCTCAAGCGGTAGATACAGTATCCACTTCACGGTCAGTTTTAGTGAAGGTTGCTGCCCCAAACCGTTTTGACAATATCCAAAATGGTCGCGTGACCTAAACGAAACTTTGCAGTTGTACTGCATGCTTACATAGAGAGAGTAAACAATGAAAAGACAAGGTGGTTTCACCCTTATCGAATTGGTAGTGGTAATTGTAATCCTAGGTATTCTAGCGGTAACTGCAGCACCACGTTTCCTTAACCTGCAAGATGATGCTCGTGATTCAACGCTAGAAGGTCTTAAGGGAGCTATCAATGGTGCTTCTGGAATTGTGTATGGTAAGTCTGCAATCGCAGGTATCGAAACAGCAGACGAAGAAGCAGGTACAGAGCTAGATCTTGGTAATGGTAAGAAGATAAAAACAATTTACGGCTACCCTCTAGCTACAGCTACAGACCTACAAGAGGTTGTTGATGGCTTAGGTACTGATGGTGATTTCGTTGAGAAAGCAGGAACTGCTGACGGTAAAGCATACTTTGGTATCGAGAAATACACTAAGAAATGTGTAGAATATGCGCAAGCTACATCAGGAGCAGTAGCTACAACTAAAGTAGTTACACCTGGTGAAGATAGCCTTGCTGATACAGTATGTAACGACAAATAATCATGATCATTAAAGGCCAGCTAGTCTGGCCTTTATCTCTTTATTTTGATTAATCTCGGAATAGTTCATATGCGTAAATCATCAGGCCTTAGTGCAATAGAGTTTGTGGTTGTGCTGATTATCTTGGGTGTGATCGGTTATGTGGTATTACCAAGATTTATCAGCTTCCAGCCAGAAACTTACGAAGCAAAGTGGGAGCAAACCAAGCAAACCGCTGAGCACGTTTCTGAGACGCTAAGCAACAAAGAAACATACGATCGAATTGAAGAAGAAATTGGTCGTTCAAAAGGGCAAAATAACTAGACATTGGTTATTTGTTCGTCTGTTCACACTTCGAATCGAAAAATTATAAACCTATCATTAATCTCATAATTTCATCGTATACTTATCTCGCTTGTTCTAAGCCTAAGGTTGGGTTATGAAAATTCGCAGCTCTGCATTAGGGTTCACGTTAATGGAGTTAATCCTCGTGATTGTTCTCCTCTCTATCCTTTCACTTTTTGCAGCCAGCCGTTTTATGGACTCTGGCAGTTTCTCTGCATATGCATTACAAGAACGTGTGATTTCTGTGATTCGCCAAGTGCAGGTGAATCGTATGCAGTCGAATGCTACAAGTCCTGATAACAACTTTCGTTTACAAGTTTCTAGCTCATGTGTTGGTTCGGTTGCTGCCTGTGCACTAACAGGCAGTGCACAAGATGCCCGTAGTGACGTGGTTATCGATAAGTCCGCAAAGTTTTCCGTTATCAGCGGTGCCGCAAATACAATTAATTTTAACCTTCTCGGCAATCCTGTAAGTGGTGCTGTAAACATCTTAATTGAAGATAAACATGGTCGAAGCCGCTGCCAAGTTGAAATTAATACTCAAGGCTATGTTTCTAAAGGTACATGCTCATGAAGAAATCTAGTGGCATGACGTTAATAGAAATGATCATCGCGATTGTTTTAATGGGCATTGCGATGGTGGCGTTTACTTCTTTTCTTGTCCCTCAAATTCGAGATTCCGCCATCCCTCATTATCAAACCCGCGCGGCCGCATTAGGCCAAGGTTTCATGTCGCAGATATTGGCGCGAGGCTTCGATAAAAACAGCGACTTTGATGGTGGTTTAGTACGCTGTAGTGAGACTGTCCTTGGTGGTAAGGATTGTTCCACAAGTCTTGGGGCAGATAGCGGTGAATCAAACCCAGCTAGTTTTAATGATGTCGATGACTATATCGGTTGCTGGTATACACAAGGTACAAAGGCCAGCTGTAACTCTACGCCGTTATACGAGCTGAGTAACGTTCTTGGCACGTCTATGGCAAATGATTACAAGAACTTTCGAGTTGAAGTGAAAGTGCAATACGTTGAATCAGATGGAACGGGTGTCAATAATCCTTCACAGGAAGATATCACGCCTTATAAACGAGTCACTATGACTATTTACGCCGGACAAACACAGCCTTTAACACTGTCTGCGATAAGGGGAAATTACTAATGAAAAATTGTGGTTTCACTTTAATAGAAATGGTCATCACTATTGTGATTAGTAGTTTTATCATGCTCGGAATTGCTGGTTATTTGCAGTTAGGAGCAAAGGGCTATGCTGATACTATTGATAGGCATAGACTACAAACTCAGGCGCAATTCGTTATTGAGAAAATATCTCGAGAGATTCGTCATGCGGTGCCGAATAGTTTTTTTATCGATGAGAAAGAGAAAAACTGCCTGATTTTTATGCCTATAGAGCACTCTGGTTTTTATGCGATTTCTGGTAATGATATACAGTTTGTGGTGGGTTTTTTTGGTAATAATGCTCCCGAATTTGATAGTGGCTTGAAAATGGTGATTAACCCAACACGGTTAAGTGATTTAACCTCATCCACTCATAGTGTTGATGTTGGAGCCCTTTCTCCAGATTCGAATAAATCATACAAGATCATTAACGGCGCTAGTTCAGTAACTAGTCGCTCCGTTTCTAATCGACACTATCTCTATGATCCATCTAAGTCAGTGAAATATTGCTTTGTAGGCACACAGATACAGCGTAACGGCGAAATAATTGCCGACAATCTTATTTATGTTGATGACCAATCTCAGAGCTATTTCAAATATGATGATACATCGCTTCACCGAGGCGGGCTTGTGCATCTGAGGTTCGCGTTTGAACAGTCCGGTGAAAGTAGTGTGTACCAACAAGATGTGCAGGTGCTGAATGTTCCATAATAAGCAAAAAGGCCATGTGTTAATTGTGACGCTCTTTGTCATTATCGTAATGGGTTATTTGGCTGCATCACTAATGAAAGTGACTTGGTCTAATCAAAGTGGTTTAACGCGTGAGTTTTTGGGTGCAAAGGCATGGTTTACTGCCCAATCGAGTAATGACTGGGTGTTAACTCAGTTTTTCCCTTTAGGTGGTTCCGCTGCTGTTGAAACTCGTTGCGATGATATTAAGGCTAAAAGCGTTAAGCCCGACAGCGGCTTGTTCGATCAGGCATGCAAAGTGACAACGATTGAATGTCAGAAGGCAGGTAAGCTACCAGGTGACTTTCCTGGTAAAGAAGTGGAGCTATATGTGGTTAAAAGTGTGGCTGTTTGTGGTTCTGGAGTGTCTAAAGTTCAACGTCAGCAAGAAGTTTGGGTAAGGGAGTAAAATACAATGAAAAAAATAATAACATCGTTACTTACGGTAGCTCTTTTCCTTTTTTCGTCAATCAGTTTTGCTGCAGTAAATAACAACCCTCAGTTTGAATTTGGCACCATCCCTGCTGAAAATTGTAAGGTATTGAATAATGAGCGTGGTGTTACATGTGATATCGAGTTTCAGAACACCTACGATGAAGAGCCGCTTGTCTTTGTGATGTCGACGATTGATGCGTCAATGTCTAACTTCGCGGATAAGAGGACGGAGTATCCTTCAAATTTACGTATATGGTCAAAGTCCAAAACTCAGGCCACAGTAAAGCAGTTGTTTCCGCCACATAGCGCGGCATGTAAGCGATTGAAGCAAAACAATAACGGGAAGTGGCGATGCACGGACAACAATAATCAAGGTGAGAGGGTGACTTTCGTTGATGCTCCCATGGAAGACATAGACTACCTCGTTATCGAACCTGGTGTTATCAAGTTTGATGGGGATGCCATGATTGTTGCGGGTAAGGTAAGCTCCGACCTTACTTATTCGAATATTGGCGGTACAACCTACAGAAGTAAAAATGTGCTATTTAGGGACTTTGGTCTAAATACTTCTTTTGCGTCTGCCCCTGGCGTCTTAGTTCAATTACAAACTAAGAATAACTACATTAATGGGCAACCTTTGTGGCTGAGTTCAATTGCACTTAATCCTACAGTGCAAGGCTTCTCATTGATTTTAGATCGTTCAGAAGTTACGAAGAATGCTGTGCTAGCTAAATCTGAGGACGTAGCTTTTGTTGCTGGTCTCGGGCAAGGCTTTGTGAGTGGTCGTAAGTTCTGGTTAGGGGATGGCTCTACACGAAATACGTTGGGAGCATTGGACGACAACGTCATTAAACCAATTACAGAGGGTTGCTTACAAGTGAGTAATTTTCCTGTTTCTGGCTTTAAGTCTGCACCTGTATTACTTGCGTCTAAAAGAACGCGTAATGGTAACAATGGTGGTTGGCTACGTCGCTGCTCAGTGACAAAAACAGGTGTAGCCCTTATCAATGAAGAAGATATGCAGAGAGACTCGGAACGTGGTCATGTTGTCGAACCATTCTCCTACTTCCTTTTCGATAAACCTCCAGTTGATGGGGTTTGTGAACTTTTCCCTTCGCCAGCTCAAACATGGGATTCAAATAATAATGCCAAGCTTGAGATGAGTAATACTGCCAAAATTTCTGGCGCGCAATTAAGTAACGGTAAGCGTTACGTTGGTTTTCGCCCAGCAGATATTACGATGCATAACCAAGCTAACTGTGATGGCCAAAGCTGTCTGGGTGACTCAGGTTTGAGAGTGAAAAAACAGGAGCTTGAAAGTTTTCGGTCTCCTGATGACCCGAACTTAACTAATGTGAATATATGGCAAGATGAGCGTGAGTTTAGGAATAATGAGGTAATTGGCACCCTCACTGTAGGTAAAGGCAAGGTAACTTTTAAAACAGGTACTTATTGGGTGGGGAGTATCAACTTAAACAATTCAGGAGTCATTGAAATACCTGATGGAGAGAAAGTTACTATCCATACAAAAAGCCTATCGATAAGTAATAACGATAGCCACTTTGGTGAAGTGGGAGACGCTGAGTTAGTTGTGCTTGTACATGGTTCAAGTGATGGGCAGGTTGTACTTAGTCAAAACGCAGTTTTTACAGGTCTACTGTATAGTGAAAAAGATGTTTACCTGAGCAACTCAACGATTGTAAATGGTGCGATCACTGCAAGACGAATTCAGATGAACAACAGCTCACAAATTATAGCGACCGATAACCACTGTTTTACGCCTTCTGACAACTATGAAGTAACGCTATCACCAGCAACACAATATGCGCTGATGTGCGGGACAGAGCAACCTAGCTTTGAAATAGAAACCAAGAATGATGGCTATGCGGAAAGTACAGGGGTTACTGTGCAGGTTTATCCTGATGCCGATAAGTTCTCTGTAGAAGTCGCTGATAGCACTGGTACAGGCACTTACCCAAGCTTTACTACAAGCAATGTGTCTTCGAAGCTTGGTAAGTTGAAGCTACAAGTTACCGTTACAGATCAAAATGGTATTGAGCTTAATGACGAATATACGTTAAAGGTTACGGTGGACAATGATCCATCAAAAACGCAGACGTCTACCTTCAAATTTGTACCATTCAAGTTTGACGTAGATGACCAAGCAATCGTAGCTGGTAAAAATTATCAAATAGAAACAAGAGTATTAGCTTGTAGCGATGGCCAGCAAACGGTAGTGAAAAGTTACACGGGCTCACCAAGTGTTCAGTTGGAAATCGAAACACCAGCTGACGGGCGCAGTGACGCGAGCTTATTAACATATGAGCCTAAATTTATTGACTCAGAGCAAGGTAAGACATCTGATACCTTTAAGCTAATGGAGTCGGGCTTGTACACAATCAAACTCGAAGATGCGAATTTCACGTGTGATCCTCAGTACTCAGATGGGTGTCCAATCGCTCCGGATGAAGAGAAAGGTGAGCAAGAATCAGTGGTTCTCAATGGCTCATTCAGCGTTAAGTCTCGACCATGGAAAATTGCCGCATGTAATATTGTGGCGAAAAATGGTGGAAAAGCTAACCCTGAGACACAAGCTACTGGTGATGGCTTTATTGCCTCTGCTGAAAGCTTTAATGTGACCTATAAACCAGTCGTTCATAGCGACTCACGTGGTAATGCTACCAATGTTTGTGAATACCCACTGACACAAAACTATTTCTCTGATTCAAATACGGCTGCACCACTTGATGCTGAGTTTTCTGTCTTGTATCCATTGGGTAGTGATATCGCCAACTTAGACCCAAGTAAAGGTTCAAGCTTAGACTTTAGTTCGGAAGAAGCTAAAACAGGTAAAACAGTTGAATATGTTTGGGATGAAGTTGGCGCTTTAAACCTTAAAACTAAAGCAACGTATTTGGGAGAGAAACTAGATGAATATGACGTCACCGTTGGTCGTTTCTATCCTAAATATTTTAAGGTTGTGGACAGTTCTTGGACTTACCCTGATGAGCTAAGTTTTGTTTACATGAACCAGCCTTTTGATGGGGTCGAGTTCAGCGTAGAAGCTTTGAATGCTAACAAAGCTGCGATTAAGAACTATGCAGACTTTGTTACAAAAGCGGAATTCAACCTCGATGATATTGACGATTACTCAGCTCGCTTTGATGCGCCCGATTCTGGCGCTGGTGATTGGAGCAACGAATCTGATAAAAGTATCGGAGACTTCTCAATTGGTAATAGTGGTCAGTGTATCGGAAGTGCATGCTGGAACAAAGATATTGGCGGCAATTACCCTGATGGGCCATTTAACTCAAAAATTGGTACTGCAATCTCAGAGATTGGCTTGGTGTACACCAATAATGCAGACCCCGTTGAGTACATTATTGATACTGAAAAAGGCACTAACTCACGCTTAGTCGAACAACCAGATATCCGCTTTGGTCGCGTTGATCTAGATGATGTAGGTGGCAACCAAGGTTCGACATTGCATGTGCCACTTCGAGTTGAGTACTGGAATGGTAGCCGCTTTATTGCTAACTCTGATGACAGCCAAACTAAAGTGTTTGGAGAAATTGAGGATGACTCTCAGGTGCACATTTGGCCGACAGATAACAGTGCAAAAGAGGTAACTCTAGGCGATGGAGGGACTATTTCTTCAGGTTCTTCTCGCTCTATTACTGCAACTCAAGCTGAACCATATCGCCAGCAAACGCGCGTTTGGTTAGATCTTGATGATTCAAAAAATGGCTTACCTTGGCTCAAGTACAACTGGGACAATAAGAAAGCTGGTGAAGAAAACCCATCCTCCGTCGTCACCTTTGGTATTCATCGAGGTAATGACCGTGTGATTTACCGTGGTGAGCCAGGGTTAACCGGACAGTAACAACTTAGGTTTTTGCCCTTAAGTTAGGAAACTGCAAGAAATTGAGGCTTTCTGCTCATGTTTGTGTACCAATACCTTGCTGTGACAGCGAGGCATTGGTACATTTAGAGCAATTTTTGTCTTCTATATTTTTGCAGGATGAGCGAAGAGTATGTTTAAGAAACTTCGTGGCATGTTTTCTAACGATCTATCTATCGATTTAGGTACAGCCAACACTCTAATTTATGTAAAAGGGCAAGGAATTGTCCTTGATGAACCTTCTGTAGTTGCTATTCGTCAAGATCGTGTAGGTTCTGCAAAAAGCGTTGCTGCAGTCGGTCACGCAGCAAAACAGATGCTTGGTCGTACACCTGGCAACATTTCCGCTATCCGCCCAATGAAAGACGGCGTAATTGCTGATTTCTATGTAACCGAAAAAATGCTTCAGCACTTTATCAAGCAAGTGCACGATAACAGCATCCTAAAGCCAAGCCCACGTGTTCTTGTTTGTGTTCCTTGTGGTTCTACCCAAGTTGAGCGTCGCGCAATTCGTGAATCAGCACTTGGTGCTGGTGCGCGTGAAGTTTACCTAATCGACGAGCCAATGGCGGCGGCAATTGGTGCTGGTTTACGCGTATCTGAACCGACAGGTTCAATGGTGGTCGATATCGGTGGTGGTACAACTGAAGTTGCCGTTATCTCTCTAAACGGTGTGGTTTACTCATCGTCTGTACGTATCGGTGGTGACCGCTTTGATGAAGCAGTGATCAACTACGTACGTCGTAACTACGGCAGCTTGATTGGTGAAGCAACGGCTGAAAAGATCAAACACGAAATCGGTTCTGCTTACCCTGGTGATGAAGTTCAAGAGATTGAAGTTCGCGGTCGTAACCTTGCAGAGGGTGTGCCACGCAGCTTTAGCTTGAACTCAAACGAGATCCTAGAAGCGCTTCAAGAGCCGCTATCTGGCATCGTATCAGCAGTCATGGTTGCACTAGAACAGTGTCCACCAGAGCTTGCTTCAGACATTTCTGAAAACGGTATGGTACTAACCGGTGGTGGTGCACTACTTAAAGACCTAGACCGTCTACTAATGGAAGAAACTGGTATTCCTGTGGTTATCGCGGAAGATCCACTAACGTGTGTTGCGCGTGGTGGCGGTAAAGCACTAGAAATGATCGACATGCACGGTGGCGATCTGTTCTCTGAAGAATAAAGGTTTAGGTGAAGCTCATGTCGGGCTTCACCTTCATTTCTGCTCTCTCTGTAATTCAAACATGCTCCATACCTAAAAGTATTTAGTTAAGTATTTTTAGGTTGCCAAGTAAGGCTCAATAATCATGGAAGCAATCAGGTCAAAAACAAGATGAAACCGATTTTCGGCAGAGGTCCGTCTCTGCAATTACGTCTGTTTTTTGCTGTCATCGTGTCGGCGAGCTTAATGCTGGCCGATAGTCGTCTAGATACGTTTTCCAACGTTCGATACCTACTAAACAGTATGGTTGCACCGATTCAGTACGCAGCGAATTTACCTCGTAGTATGTTCGATGGCGTATTTGAACGTTTTAATTCTCATCAGGCATTGGTTGAAGGCAATCGCAGCTTAAAGCGAGAAGTGCTACGCCTGAAAAGCGAGCTTATCTTGCTCGACCAGTATAAAGAAGAAAACCAACGCTTACGTAAGTTGTTAGGATCTTCATTTGTCCGTGATGAAAAGAAAGTCGTGACAGAAGTAATGGCGGTTGATACTTCACCTTATCGTCATCAAGTGGTGATCGATAAAGGCCGTATTGATGGTGTTTACGTTGGTCAGCCTGTTATCAATGAGAAAGGCATCGTTGGTCAGGTCACGTTTGTCGCAGCGCACAACGCACGTGTTCTGCTGCTAACGGACGCGAAAAATGCAATTCCTGTCCAGGTGATCCGCAATGATATCCGAGTGATCGCATCGGGCAATGGTGAAATGGATGAAATCCAACTGGAGCACATTCCAACCAGCACAGATATTCAGGTTGGTGATTTATTGGTGACATCCGGTTTAGGTGGTATTTACCCTGAAGGATATCCAGTCGCGACGGTTACCAATGTGGATCACGATACGCGTCAAGAGTTCGCCTCAATCAAGGCTGAGCCGGTTGTGGAATTTGATCGCTTACGCTACCTACTGCTGATTTGGCCGAATGAAGACCGTCAACACAAAGTACTGCGGTCCAATGTAGATGAAGGGTTAGAGCAAGAACAAGAGGTAACCGATGGCCAATAATGTATTGAGCAGCCGAATGGTGATTGGCGTCAGTTTCTTCGTTGCGCTGGTACTGCAAACCATTCCATGGCCAGGTGTGTTAGATGTGTTACGCCCTTCATGGTTGTTCCTTGTTACGTGTTATTGGGTGTTGGCACTACCGCACCGAGTGAACGTCGGAACTGCGCTAGTGTTGGGCTTATTGTGGGATATCTTGATCGGCTCAACGCTTGGAATTCGTGGCATGATGATGTCGATCGTTATCTACCTTGTGGCGCTGAATTTCCTATTGATTCGCAACATGGCATTGTGGCAACAGTCGATTTTAATTGCCTTTTTTACTGCGTTGTTGGAAGTTTTGATATTCTGTGGGGAATATTTGAACCAGGACGTAGTATTTAATCCATTATCTCTGTGGACGGCGGCAATAAACTGTATACTTTGGCCATGGATGTTTTTATTAATGCGACGAGTTCGTCGTGCATGGCACGTAAGGTAAAGCGGTGAAGAAAAGCTTATCTCTCGTTCTCGCATCGGGTTCTCCGAGAAGAAAAGAGCTGCTTGCTCAACTGGGTTATGATTTTGAGATCGTATTGCCTGATATTGAGGAAGCCAAACAGGCTCATGAGCAAGCACGAGATTACGTGTTGCGTCTTTCTTTGGAAAAAGCTCAGGCAGGCTTAGCGTTGGCTAAGCCTGATTCCGTTGTATTGGGCTCTGATACGGTCGTAGTATGCGATGACCGTGTGCTAGAAAAACCAAAAAGTTTTGAAGATTCAAAGCGTATGCTTACTGACTTATCGGGTCGTCGTCATCAAGTGATGACTGCGGTGAGCGTTGTATCATCGGAACAACAACATTCAGTGGTCGTTACCACTGACGTGTGGTTCAAACCACTGACTCACGAAGAAATCGAACAATATTGGCAGTCAGGAGAGCCATGCGATAAAGCTGGAAGTTATGGTATTCAGGGACTCGGAGGGCGATTTGTCACCCGAATCGAAGGCAGTTATCACGCTGTAGTAGGCTTACCTTTGTTCGAAACCGATCAGCTAATTCAAGAATTTTTATAATTGTTTTGAGGTGTGCACATGAGTGCAGAATTGCTGCTTAACGTGACCCCGAGTGAAACTCGTGTGGCCATGATTGAAGGTGGAGTACTACAAGAAATACATATCGAGCGCGAATCGCGTCGCGGTATTGTGGGCAATATATACAAAGGCAAAGTAAGCCGAGTGTTACCAGGTATGCAGGCGGCTTTCGTCGACATTGGTTTAGATAAAGCGGCATTTTTACATGCGTCAGATATTGTTCCCCATACCGAATGTGTGGCAGAAAACGAAAAACAGCAGTTTCAAGTCCGTGATATCTCTGAGCTGGTACGCCAGGGACAAGACATTGTTGTGCAAGTGGTCAAAGATCCGCTCGGCACGAAAGGTGCGCGTTTAACGACGGATATCACCTTACCTTCGCGTTATCTTGTTTTTATGCCGGGGGCTAGCCATGTCGGTGTTTCGCAGCGTATTGAAAGTGAGAAAGAGCGTGAGCGTTTGAAAAAGGTGGTGAACCATTACTGCGATGAGCACGGTGGTTTTATCATTCGTACCGCGGCAGAAGGCGCTGATGAAAAAGAGCTCTCTCAAGATGCGGCATTTCTAAAGCGTTTGTGGCTAAAAGTCATGGAGCGTCGCTCAAAATACAAAACGCGTTCAACACTTTACGGTGAACTCGGCTTAGCTCAACGCATTCTGCGTGACTTTGTTGGCACAGAGCTCGATAAGATCATGGTCGACTCCCGCCTTGAATATGAAAACCTGAAAGAATTCACTTCTGAGTATGTACCGGAGTTAACAGATAAGCTTGAGCTTTACGAAGGTGACAAGCCAATCTTTGACATGTACGACACCGAAAACGAAATTCAGCGTTCTTTAGAGCGCAAGGTCGAGCTAAAATCGGGCGGCTATTTGATCATCGATCAAACCGAAGCCATGACCACCATCGACATCAACACAGGTGCATTTGTTGGTCGTCGTAATCTCGAAGAGACGATCTTCAATACCAATATAGAGGCAACGCAAGCTATTGCGCGTCAGCTACGTTTACGTAACCTCGGCGGTATCATCATTATTGATTTTATCGATATGGCATCCGAAGAGCATCGTCAGCGAGTACTTACCTCACTGGAAACGGCACTTGCGAAAGACCGAGTAAAAACCAACATCAACGGCTTTACCCAGCTTGGTTTAGTTGAAATGACGCGCAAGCGTACGCGAGAAAGTATTGAACATATCTTGTGTTCTGGCTGTCCTACTTGTGAAGGCCGTGGCAGCGTGAAAACGGTCGAAACCGTATGCTTTGAGATATTACGTGAGATTACTCGTGTGAACCGTGCTTACGACGCCGATAATTTTGTCGTGTACGCATCGCCGTTTGTTGCTGAAGCGCTGTTGGGCGATGAGTCTCATGCGTTGGCAGAGCTCGAAGTATTTATTGGCAAGCAAGTGCGAGTTCAGGCTGAACCCCTGTACATTCAGGAACAGTTTGACGTCGTAATGATGTAATTTGGAACATTTGTGAATTCTGGTGTTAACCGTTTTGGGCGTTTTTGTGCGTGGAGTTTAGTTACTGTATTGGTGTTATTAGCCATATTAGTGACCACGCTGCGCGTCACATTGCCGCAACTTAACCATTTCCAAGATGAGATCAAAACCTGGGTCAAACAAGGCACAGGTTTTGACGTTTCTATTGCCAATGTCGCAGGGACGTGGCGCAATAATCATCCCTCAATTGCGTTACTGGGTTTAGAGGCAAATCTACCAAACGTGCAAGATGCACGCTTCGCTGTTGAAGAAGTCCAAATTGAGTTCGATCTTATTCAATCTCTTTTTCAACTTAAACCTGTAGTTGCAGACCTTACCATTCATAACCTCGCTTTAGACATTCACACGGTAGACATTCTGCCGACTTCTCATCGTCAAGATCCGAAGCCTGAAGTGGATAAGAGCGAAGTGAAACTCATTGACCAACTCGACTCACTTCTTTTACGTCAGTTCGAAGATTTCACTATTAGCGATTCACGGATTTGGTATAAGTCGGTGTCTGGTGAAACTCGCCGTTTAGATATTGAGCAGCTTCGTTGGAGCAATCAAGGGAAACGTCACGTAGCCGAAGGCACGGTTAGCATTGCCGATGTTCGCCTGAACTCATTGTTAGTAAGCGCTAACTTTAAAGATCATGGCTCGTTGCGTGATGTATCTGGTGAGTTTTACGTGAGTGCTCAAGATGTCTCGGTCACACCTTGGCTGACCACTTACATGCAAGAAGAGTCAGGAGCAGAGTCGGGTAAAGTCAGCTTAAATACTTGGCTAACGCTCAAACATAGCCAACCGCATGATGCTTATGTTGAATTGCTGCCTTCCGAGTTGGTGTGGAGTGAAGATGGACATCATGAGCTGTTTATTGAGTCTGGAATTTTCAATCTTCGACCAGATAAACAAGGCTGGAAAGTAAATGGCCACTCACTTCAGATCAGAACCGATAATACCCCTTGGCCAGAGCTAGACGTCGCGTTTGATTGGCAACCAAACGGCTGGATGCTTAATCTCTCTCAACTCGACATCGAAGCACTCATTCCGCTCATCAAGCTGGCTCCGGAGTCAGAGTCGACCAGTGACCTTATTAACAAACTAGCACCGAAAGGTCGGGTCGAAGATGTCCGATTGTCAATGAACGGTGGTTTAGACACCTTACGCTACTCGGCTGAACTGGATGAACTCGCGATGACACAATGGGAGCTCCTACCCGGGTTTCATCACGTACAGGGCAGCGTATCGGGGGATGTGAATCAAGCTAAAGCAAAAGTCACCGTCATTGATGATGTCTTTCCGTACGGTGATGTATTCCAAGCTCCGCTGAATATCAAACAAGGTGAAGTCGATATTATCTGGCAGCAAGATGATGCGGGTTGGCGTTTGTGGTCGGATAAAGTGACGGCAGCAACGCCTGATCTTCAAGTTTTGGGGGCATTTCGTCTTGATTTCCCAAAAGAACAAAGCCCATTTTTATCGTTCTATGCCGAAGCGGATCTCTACAACGCGGGTGAAACATGGCGCTATCTACCGACTCTGGCACTTGGACAAGACTTGACCGACTATCTTTCGACCGCGATTCAGGGCGGAAAAGTGAATACAGCGAAATTGTTGTGGTATGGCGAGTTAGGTGATTTTCCTTACAAAGAACATAATGGCATGTTCCAAGCTTGGGTTGGATTAAAAGACGCGAAATTTAGCTTTGATACGGCATGGCCAACCATCACGGATTTGCAGCTAGACTTGCTGTTTGAAAATGATGCCATGTATTTGGATTCAAAATCAGCCACACTAAATGGCGTTCATGCCAAGCGTATCACTGGGCGAATCCCTGAGTTGGCAGAAGGTGGACACATCGAGATTGAAGCGAAAGCAAGCGCGCCGGGTAATGAAGTCCGTGACTACATGATGGCGACGCCATTAGTGGATTCAGTCGGTGCCGCATTGACAGCGCTGCAAGTGAGTGGTCCCGTTTACTCTGAGTTTCAACTCAATATACCGTTTGATTTTGAGAAAGAGTCTCGCGCTTGGGGTTATGCAGATTTAACAGAAAATCGTGTTGATATTGAAGCGCCGCCAATGACGCTTGAAAACGCCACAGGGCGCATCACCTTCGATAATGATGTGGTTACCACATCGGGTTTGTCGGCCGAATTATTACAACAGCCTATCTCTCTTGATTTCCATGGAGAGAGTGCGGAGCAAGGCTACAACGTGACAATTAATACATTAGGAGATTGGGATGTCGAGCCTCTCAAACCCTATGTCGGTGAGCGTTGGTTAAACCTTGTTTCTGGCCATGCGCCGTGGCAAATGGACATTGACTTGCAACTCAATGATGTTGGTTTCACTTATCAGCTTGAAGTGCTGGCGCAGCTAAATCGTCTGGCTAGTCAATATCCTTATCCTTTAGCGAAACAAATTGGCGAGTCTGGACAAGCGAAACTGCAAGCATCCGGCAACCAAGAGAGTATTTCAGCAAGACTACAGATCCCAAATGTGAAGTATCAAACTGAGATAGATATCGCTGGCGATGTCCCGGTTCTGACTGCGACTCATTTAATGGTTGGCAAAGGTGGCTTCCGGATTAGTCCTATTGTCGGGCACGATGCTTCGGTGCGTGTCGAAGAACTGAATTTAGACCAATGGGCTGAGCTTGCGCAGGTCTCTGAGAGCAAGCCTTCATCGTCTGTTTTGGCAAGCATGAAAACGCCGACCATTCCATTGCCGACACGCATTGAAGTTGAAACGCCAAACTTACAGCTCGGTGGGATTGAGTTTCATGATGTGGATTTTTCAGCAAGCAAGAAAAATTTGAGTTGGCAACTCGATGTGGACAGTCAAGAGGTTAAAGGGAAAGCTAACTATCTGAAACCCTATGATCTATCGGTCTCTCTAGAGCACTTGCATCTGTACATCCCAGGGTTTGAAGAGATGACCAAAGAGCGCAGTTCAATCTTTGCGAGTGAAGATCAAAACGCACCTTTGATTACCAATTTTGACCGCAAGTTTCACGCAGAGATGCCAAACTTAACTTTGAACATCGATGATTTTTGGCTGCAAGGCTACAAAGTGGGCAAAGTGAATGTTGATTTGCAGCGTCGCGAGAACCGCTTGGAGTGGAAAAATATCACCTTTAGTAGCGGCAAAAATCGCATTGATATGAGTGGTTGGTGGGACCTGACGAAAGAGAGTAGCCATTCCAACTTAACCATGAAAATGAAAGGTGATAACAACACCGATCTTATGGAGCGCTTTGGTATTACATCAGGCATTCAACAAGCACCATTTGAGATCAATGCCAATATGGAATGGGACGGCGCACCTTGGTCAATGAAGACACAAACCTTGCAAGGAAACGTCTCAACGGAATTTGGTAAAGGCGTGATCAGTGAAGTTAGTGGTGCGGCACGCTTGTTAGGCTTGTTCAGCTTGGATTCTATCATCCGTAAGATGCAGCTCGACTTTACCGATGTATTCGATAAAGGCATGGCATTCAACTCGATCACGGGAACGGGCAAAATCCAAGACGGTGTGTTTATCACCAATGATATCGTAATGGATGCGTTAGCAGGGGAAATGCAAATCCGCGGTATCGCTAATATGAACAGCAGAATGGTTGATGCGGAAGTGAAATTCACACCAGACATCACATCAGGCTTACCAATGCTGACCGCGTTTGCCGTTGCGCCTCAAACTGCTTTGTATGTCTTGGCCATCTCTACGGTGATATCTCCGGTGGTAGAGGTCTTCACTCAAGTCAATTATGAAGTGAAAGGCCCACTAGATTCACCAACGGTGAAAGAAATTTCGCGAAGTAAAGGTGAATATAAGCTACCAGAAAAACTGCGTGAACAGGCCAAATAACTCACCGAATATAATGGAATAGGGAGGAAACACATGGAACGTGTTGGCATTATTCAAATGACTTCGGGTCCGGATATTAACGTGAATTTGGACTTCATTGAAAAACAGTGTGCTTTAGCGAGCAAGCAAGGTGCCAAACTTGTTCTTACTCCTGAAAATACAGTGCTATTTGCCAGTCGCGAAGCTTATCATCAACATGCAGAGCCACTTGGTAGTGGCATGATTCAACAGCGGCTCTGTGAAATCGCAAAAAAGAACCAGTTAACACTGATTGTCGGAAGCATGCCCATTCAAACCGCAAAAGGTGTCACGACCACAACACTGGTATTACCGCCGCACGGTAAATGCATTGCTCACTATGACAAACTGCACATGTTTGATGTCGACGTAGCCGATGGTTATGGTAGTTATCGTGAGTCGGATACGTTTATGGCGGGTAATCAAATAGTCGTTGCGGAAACTGATATCGGCAGTGTTGGATTGAGCATTTGTTATGATTTACGTTTCCCAGAACTTTATAAATTATTACGTCAAGAAGGGGCGGATATCATTGTGGTGCCCGCTGCGTTTACCGCTGTGACGGGGCAAGCTCACTGGGAAGTACTATTGCGAGCTAGAGCGATTGAGACACAATGTTGGATTTTGGCAAGCGGACAAACTGGAACGCATCCATGTGGACGAAAAACATGGGGACACTCAATGGTCGTTGACCCTTGGGGACGTATCCATAAACAGCTTCAGGATGAAGTAGGCTTATTGGTGACAGAGATAGATTTGTCACAAAGCCAACAAGTAAGGCAGAATATGCCGCTGACTCAACACAGTCGCTTTCAAAATGAATTGAGACGGAAATAAAAGAGCTAACTATGAGCACAAACCAAATAGAACAGGCACTCCTTGCCCCAAATGGTCTGACAGAACAAGACATTGCTGACACGCTTGCCAGCATTGCGACGCGCCAGATCGATTATGCGGACATTTACTTTCAGTCCAGCTGGCATGAGTCTCTGGTTCTAGAAGACAGCATCATCAAAGATGGCTCTTTTAACATTGATTGTGGTGTTGGTGTCCGTGCAGTAACTGGCGAGAAAACCGGCTTTGCCTACTCTGATCAAATCCAGCCTGAAGGCCTGAAGCAGAGTGCAATGGCGGCGCGCGGTATTGCTCAGCAAGGGCAGAATGGTAAAGTCCAAGCGTTTAAACGCACCGAAAACCAAGCGTACTACGCCGCTGTGAATCCACTAGCTGAATGGGAAAAGCAGCAAAAAACAGAATTACTCAAATCTCTAGATGCTTACATCCGCACTAAAGAACCATTGATTAAAGAAGTTTCGATCAGCATCAGCGGTGTGCATGAGCAGATGCTTGTTGCGGCAACAGACGGTACTTATGCAGGCGATATTCGTCCTTTGGTGCGTTTGTCTATTAGCGTGCTCGCACAAAAAGGTGAACGACGTGAACGCGGTAGCGCTGGTGGCGGCGGCCGTTTCGGTTACGATTTCTTTTTAACGGAAAGCAATGGTGTGAAACAAGCTTTTCATTACGCAGACGAAGCGATTCGCATGGCGTTAATCAACCTTGAAGCAGAAGCAGCACCAGCTGGCATGATGCCAGTGGTATTGGGTTCTGGCTGGCCTGGCGTGTTGCTACACGAAGCGGTAGGTCATGGCCTAGAAGGTGATTTTAACCGGAAGGAATCTTCGGTTTTCTCTGGCAAAATGGGTCAACAAGTGACGTCTTCGCTGTGTACCATCGTCGATGATGGCACGTTAAAAGACCTTCGTGGTTCACTGAATGTGGATGATGAAGGGGTAAACGGCCAGTACAACACGCTTATCGAAAATGGTGTGCTGAAAGGTTACATGCAAGACAAGCTAAACGCGCGGTTAATGGATGTGAACCCAACAGGTAACGGTCGTCGTGAGTCTTATGCACATTTACCAATGCCGCGTATGACCAACACCTACATGCTACCAGGTGAACATACGCCAGAAGAAATAATCTCGACGGTCGAGAAAGGGTTGTATGCGCCAAACTTTGGTGGCGGCCAGGTGGACATTACTTCGGGTAAGTTTGTGTTCTCTGCATCCGAAGCATACTTGATTGAAAACGGTAAAATTACGCGCCCTGTTAAAGGTGCGACGTTGATTGGCTCAGGTATCGAAGCAATGCAGCAAGTCTCTATGGTCGGTAACGACCTAAGTATCGACAAGGGCGTTGGCGTATGTGGTAAAGCAGGTCAAAGTGTGCCAGTTGGTGTTGGTCAGCCGACCTTGAAACTGGACTCACTGACAGTGGGTGGCACTGAGTAACTCAGTTGAATCGTTATAAAAAGAGCGCTCATTAGAGCGCTCTTTTGCTTTGTGAGTCGGTGTCAATTACAGGTTTTCTTCAGCAAATTCCGCCAAGCGGCTACGAACCACGCCGTTAAGGTGAATATTCGCGCTGCCTTCAAAGTTCTTGAAGCGCTCAACCATGTACGTCAATCCTGATGTCACTGGGGTGAGGTAATGAGAGTCAATCTGCGCCAAGTTACCGGAGCAGACGATTTTGGTTCCTTCACCACAGCGGGTAATGATGGTTTTGATTTGTGATGCAGTGAGGTTTTGACACTCATCAAGCAGTACAAACGCATTTTGAATCGAACGGCCACGCATAAAGTTGATCGATTTAAATTGAATGTTGGCTTTATCGCAGATGTACTTCAATGAGCCTTCAGTGCAGTGATCGTGTTTATGTAGTGCTTCCAAGGTATCGGTCACCGCCGCTAACCACGGCATCATTTTCTCCTCTTCGGAGCCGGGTAAGAAGCCGATGGATTCACCGATATCTGGCGTGTTACGTGTTACGATAATTTTATCGAACATGCTTTTTTCAATGGTTTGCTCCAATGCTGCTGCCATTGCCAGTAATGTCTTACCACTACCCGCCGCACCCGTTAGAATCACCAAGTCAATTTCTGGATCGAGTAAGGCATCTAACGCCATTCCCTGGTAGATATTTTTAGGTGTGATGTCCCAAGCCTTGCGATGCATTAGGCGTTCGCGGCTCAGGTCGAGAAGCGTTAGCTTGTCTTCATTGATGGTTTCTACGCGACCAGCAAAGTCACTGTCTTCATCAATAACGTATTGGTTGATAAAGGTTGGGTCGAAGGGTTCGCGACTGAGTTTGTGGTAAGTTTTTCCGCCCAGTGCATAGCTTTCTACTTCCTCAATACCGCTCCAGAAATCCCCTTCACGCAATTGAAAGCCTTTGGTTAGGTATTGAATGTCGTCAATCAGTTGGTCGGTTCTATAGTCCTCAACAAAGCGTACACCAGCCCCTTTGGCTCGCAGACGCATGTTGATGTCTTTCGTGATCAGTACCACTTCACGTGGTGCACGTTTATTTTGCAGATAAAGCACCGCGTTGAGAATACGGTTGTCACCGGCTTTGTCGGCGAAGGCTTTGACGGTTTCCTGCAGTTCAAAATCCGCCAAAATGGAAATAGTACCCTGGTCGGGGTTGTCTTTAGAAACAGGAATGCCTTCAGAGATTTCATCTGGCGTTGCTTCTTTAAACAAATCTTCCAAGGTGCGAATAGCCACGCGCGCATCTCTTGCAACGTCGCGCTTACTGTCTTTGATTCGGTCGAGTTCTTCCAACACGGTCATGGGGATAACGACATCGTGTTCTTGGAAAGAGAAGATGGCAAAGGGTTCATGAAGAAGAATGTTGGTATCGAGTACAAACAGTTTCCGATCGGTATCGCCCATAGCGTCTCCTTGCCGTAGTACGGCTCTGCATGCGAGTTGTTAGGTCGTTTCCAAATAGGTGTGAAGTGACCTAACTCTGATTGCTTGCAATAGAGGTTGTCGGGCTGATGTCGGCTAGTGTGCAACCGAGTAGCAAGACAACTTACTGCAAACCCGTGTTGATCCTAATCGTGTACTAACGCGCTTAAATCATATGCAATGGTTTTAAACGCCCCTCATTAGAAGTATACGTAATATTTACGTTCTACAACTTAATAATTGGCATGAGTATTTTACAATTTGATTGCATTTAGAGTTTGGGAAAAAAAGTTTCTGCTTGGTGCGGTTTCGGCGTGACCTAAATCACAGCTTCAAGTAAGATTAGCGACCTTTTTCTGCGTATAGGCTACGTCCGATTTATCATGTTGAGCTGGCTTAAAAAATACTCAGCTCATACTGGAATGACGAATGCTACCGGCATAGCAGAAGCCAGAATCAGATCTAAACTATTATCCATGCCTACGGGCATGAGTAGACCAACAAGAAATACGAATCAAGAACTAATAACGAGGTAGTCAATTCATGACATTTGCTTTGGGGCAGCGCTGGATTAGCGATACGGAAAGCGATTTAGGTTTAGGTACCGTTGTAGCAATGGATGCTCGTACTGTGACATTGATGTTTGCAGCGTCAGAGGAAAACCGAGTTTACGCACGTAACGATGCACCTGTTACCCGAGTCACCTTTAATGTTGGGGATGTCATCGATTGCCAAGAAGGTTGGTCTCTAAAAGTAGAAGAAGTACTGGAAGATGAAGGTCTTTACACCTATTTCGGTACTCGTGAAGACACGCAAGAAACCGCTGTTGTTCTGCGTGAGATTTTCCTTAGCAACCAAATTCGTTTTAACAAACCTCAAGATAAGTTGTACGCCGGTCAAATCGACCGTATGGACAACTTTGTTCTGCGTTACCGTGCGCTAACCAACCAGTTTGAGCAGCATAAGAGCCCAATGCGTGGCCTATGTGGTATGCGTGCAGGTTTGATCCCTCATCAGCTTTACATCGCGCACGAAGTTGGCCGTCGTCACGCGCCACGCGTCTTATTGGCGGATGAGGTAGGTTTGGGTAAAACCATCGAAGCGGGCATGATCATCCACCAACAAGTTCTGTCTGGTCGTGCCGAACGCATTTTGATTGTGGTGCCTGAAACACTGCAGCATCAATGGCTGGTTGAGATGATGCGTCGTTTCAATCTGCATTTCTCTATCTTTGACGAAGAGCGCTGTATCGAAGCGTTTGCGGATGCAGAAAACCCATTTGATACTCAGCAATATGTGCTGTGTTCTTTGGATTTCCTACGCAAGAGCCGCAAGCGTTTTGAACAAGCACTGGAAGGTGAATGGGACCTACTGGTTGTCGATGAAGCGCACCACCTAGAGTGGAGTCAAGACAAACCAAGTCGCGAATACCAAGTGGTAGAAGGCTTGGCTGAACGTACTCCTGGTGTGTTGCTACTGACTGCAACGCCAGAGCAGCTTGGTCGTGAGAGTCACTTTGCTCGTCTGCGTTTGTTGGATCCAGACCGCTTCTATGATTACGAAGCATTCGTTGAGGAAGAAGAGCAATACGCGCCCGTAGCAGATGCGATTACTTCACTCTTTTCCGGTGAAAAGCTACCTAATGAAGCAAAAAACCAGATCACTGAGTTGTTGTCTGAACAAGACGTAGAACCACTTTTCCGTATTATTGAAAGTGAAGCGGACGAAGAAGCTAAAGCGTCGGCACGCCAAGAGCTGATCGATAACTTGATGGATCGTCATGGTACAGGGCGTGTTTTGTTCCGTAACACGCGCGCGGCCATCAAAGGCTTCCCTACGCGTAACGTGCATCTGATGCCAATGGATATTCCACCGCAATACACTACATCAATGCGTGTTGCTGGAATGATTGGCGGTAAGATGAGTTCTGAAGCACGTGCGATGAAGAACCTTTACCCGGAAGAAATTTTCCAAGAATTTGAAGGCGATGACGCGAGCTGGTGGCAGTTTGACTCGCGTGTGAATTGGTTGCTTGAAAAAGTAAAAGAGAAGCGCAGCGAGAAAATCCTCGTGATTGCTTCTCGTGCGAGTACCGCACTGCAATTGGAGCAAGCACTGCGTGAGCGTGAAGGTATCCGCGCCACCGTTTTCCACGAAGGTATGTCGATTCTTGAACGTGACAAAGCGGCGGCTTACTTTGCGCAAGAAGAAGGTGGAGCACAAGTTCTTATCTGTAGCGAAATCGGCTCTGAAGGTCGTAACTTCCAGTTTGCCAACCAACTTGTCATGTTCGACTTGCCATTTAACCCAGACTTGCTTGAGCAACGTATTGGTCGTTTGGACCGTATCGGTCAAAATCGCGATATCGACATTCATGTTCCTTACCTGAAAGGCACATCGCAAGCGATCCTAGCACGTTGGTTCGATGAAGGCCTGAACGCTTTTGCGGAAACCTGCCCAACAGGCCGTGCTGTTTACGATAAGTACTCCGATGATCTGATTGAAATTCTTGCCTCTGGTGATACCAGCACGCTAGATGAGATCATTGAAGCGTCAGCAAAAATGAATAAAGAGCTGAAATCCCAATTGGAGCAAGGCCGTGATCGCCTATTAGAAATGCATTCAAATGGCGGGGAAAAAGCACAACAAATCGTTGAGAAAATTGAATCAACTGACGGCGATACCAATCTGGTCACCTTCGCACTTTCTCTTTTTGACACGATTGGCTTGAATCAAGACGATAAAGGTGAAAACGCCCTGATTGTGACCCCATCTGAGCACATGATGGTGCCAAGCTACCCAGGTCTGCCATACGAAGGAGCGACGATCACGTTTGATCGTGATACGGCTTTATCTCGTGAAGATATGCACTTTATCAGTTGGGAACACCCAATGATCCAGGGTGGTATCGATCTTCTTATGAGTGAAGGGGTGGGGACGTCTGCGGTATCTCTATTGAAAAACAAAGCGTTACCAGTCGGGACTATTCTTCTTGAGTTGATTTACGCGGTAGATGCGCAAGCGCCAAAACGCAGTGGTATCGCGCGCTTCTTACCGAAAACGCCAATCCGTTTAATGATGGACTCGCGTGGTAATGATTTGTCTGCTCAAGTGGAGTTTGAAAGCTTTAACCGCCAGCTCAGCCCTGTAAACCGTCACTTAGGTAGCAAGTTGGTTACGTCGGTACAGAAAGACGTACACCGCTTAATTGAAGCCGGTGATGTTCTTATTGAAGAGAAGGTCGAAGAAGTACGCAAACAAGCTCATCAAGATATGCAGCACAGTTTGAATGCAGAGCTTGAGCGTTTGCAAGCACTGAAAGCGGTGAACCCAAATATTCGTGACGAAGAAATTGAAGCTATCGACGCACAAATTAAAGAGCTCACTGGTTACATCAACCAAGCTCAGGTTCAGCTCGACTCGCTGCGTTTGATTGTGGTGAGCCACAACTAAGTAAGTATTTATTGCTCATTAAAAAGGTCTTCAGTTGAAGACCTTTTTCTTTATTTACGGTTTAGTTTCTTTAAGCGGAATGCATTAATCACTGATAGCTATCTCATTTACATCAACCACTTCCACCAGATAAATACAGCCAAGAAGCCAAACAAGTAAATCAGGCCTGCAATCGACAACCACTTTAGTTTAGGTCCAACAGCCAAAGGCTCAGGTAACTCAGTTTTGCTCACTAAGGTGTAATTTAGCAGAGCAAAGAATGGCGTGGTCATAAAGGCGAGGATCATCGCAAAGTTCAGCATAGGCAATAACGCAGAAGCCCAGAAAACCACAATACCCAATGCAAGTAAGGAGACTACCAGCATGATCGCTGAAGTGGTTTTAGGGTTAGTGTCTGGTTGCGAGCGCAGTAGGCGTTGAGAATCCGAAATAACGCGCGAGTAGCCATCAATAACGGTAATCGTGCTGCCAAAGATACAGAAAAACGCAATTACCGCGATCAAGTAACGAGACCATTCGCCAATCGTTGCCGCATATAAGCCAACCAATTGGTGGGAGAAGCCAACGCCAGAGCTTTCAAGCGCAACGCCAGATCCATAAAGCATCAAAGAGCCTAGCGATACAAAGATAATGGCAAGAAACGCCGTGCCAATATAACCGACATTAAAGTCAAATAGAGCAGAGCGGTATGTTACTTCTTGCTGGCTTGATTGGCGTTTTAGCCATGCTGAGGTTAAACAGGAGATCTCTATCGGTGCAGGCATCCACCCCATTGTCACGACGATAAAACCAATAGCCGCAATAGACCAAGGTGACGGCGGCTCGAAGTTGGCTACTTGCTCAACAGGGTTACCAAAGGCGATAGAAACAGCGAGTAAAGTCGCGATGGTTAACACCGACATGATCACCTTAGATAGCGTATCGAGCGCTTTGTAATGGCCAGCAAATAATATGATCAGGCAGGTGACAATCACAATGATGCTGAGTGATGCCATTGATAGTGAAAACGGAATGAAGTAGCCCAGCAAGCTAGCGCTAAACATCAACAAAGCGGCGGTATTGATGACGGCCGATACCACGCTAAGAAATAGAAATAGCCATAGATAAGGCCGACCTAATTTCGCGTAGCCCTCAACCAAGGTGAGCCCTGTCCCCATGGTGTACTGTACGCCCGCTCGGAAAAAAGGGTATTTAAACAGGTTTACGAGCAGAATCAGTGCAGCCAATTGCCAACCATAAATCGCACCAGCCTTGGTTGATGCCACGAGGTGAGAGCCACCGACCGCAGCAGATGCCATTAATATGCCGGGGCCTAGCGAACGAAAAAATAAGGAAAGTTTGGATTGGGGTTTATCTATAACGGCGGAGTCCATTGCTTATTGTCCTTTTTATCTTATGTATCTTTCTAAAGAGATACATACCGCAGTACATGACAGGCTGAGCGATCGCCCTATACTGCGCAACGGTAATGTCTTTTAAATGCTGTGTTTTGGTGTATTTATTTTAAGTATTCTTTGCGAATATCATGCTGTGTGCATCTAGCACTCTATTCAGTTATGCGTCTTGTTGTCAAACTAAATTTACAACGTGCTATTTTTAGTTTTTATGCTAAAGGATTGACTTTGTTTTATTGGGTTGAACTTTTCTTCCGAACCCTGCATCTGGGTGCTATTTGGGTATATAATCGCGGCGTTTTTATTTTGTAGAGATCTCCCATGGCAATGCTTGAATATACCCCTCCCACCGACCCTTGGGTTGATATCGTTTTTGAGGATGACGACATTCTGGCAGTGAATAAGCCATCAGGGCTGCTGTCTGTCCCTGGTCGCCTTGCAGAGCATTACGACAGCATGTGGAGCCGCCTCAAAGAGTTGCATCCAGAAATTCAAGTTGTGCATCGCTTGGATATGTCGACATCAGGGTTGATGTTGCTGGCGAAAAACAAACCCGCGGAGCGAGCATTAAAAAAGCAGTTCCAATATCGCCTCACTCACAAGGTGTATTACGCACGTGTTTGGGGGCATGTTGAGCCGCAAGAAGGGAATATTGATCTTCCATTAATTTGTGATTGGCCAAATCGTCCACGACAAAAAGTATGTTTTGACGACGGCAAACCATCTCAAACTTTATTCCAAGTAGTGAAGCGTGAAGTGCACCCTGATGGCACTCATACGACCGTTGTGCGACTACTGCCCATTACTGGTCGATCGCATCAGTTACGCGTGCATTTGATGGCGATTGGTCATGCGATTGTGGGTGATGAGTTTTATGCAAGCGAAGAGGCGTATCAGTTTTCAGAACGTTTAGAGTTGCACGCAGCGGAGCTAAGTTTTTATCATCCAGCTACGGATCAGCTGAGCAGTATTTTTGTACCCTGTGACTTTTATTCTGAAGCCGAGGCGATGATCTTTAAATATTTTTCGCCAGAGCGTACATTGCCTGATTATAAAACGTTGCCACACCCTTAATGCCAATTGCACTCAACAGCGGTTCTTTCTAGTTCGCTATTTTTGGCTATTTCGTTACTGTGGTTGATGTATCCTGTCTTTCAGCCGTGAACAAGGAGTTGTTATGTCTTTGCCAAGCATCGTATTTTTAGATCGAGCGACCATCCCAGAACATATTGAGATCCCACGACCTGGCTTTCCGCACCACTGGCGTGAGTACGACCTAACTGCGCCTGGGCAGGTAATAGAAAGGTTAGCAGATGCCGATATCGTGATTAGCAATAAAGTCGTGCTTGACCAACATGTATTAGAGCAACTACCAAAATTACGGATGATCGCGGTTGCCGCAACTGGTTTTAACAACGTCGATGTGAACTACTGTGCTAATCATGATATTGCGGTTGCTAATGTACGTGGTTACGCGACGCGTTCGGTGCCCGAGCACGTGATGGCAATGTTATTCGCTTTAAGACGGAATTTATTTGGGTACCACCAAGATATTGCCGCAGGTGAGTGGCAGCGTAACCAGCAGTTTTGTTTTTTTACTCACCCAATCGGGGATATTGGTGGTAACACGTTAGGTGTTGTTGGTAGTGGGGCGCTAGGGCAAGCGACGGCGAATCTGGCTCAAGCGTTAGGAATGACCGTGTTGTTTTCTGAGCGTAAAGGGGCGGCAGAATGTCGGCCTGGTTATGTGTCGTTTGAGGAAGTATTAAAACGCTCCGATGCGCTGACTTTGCATTGCCCGCTTAACGATCATACTCAGAATTTAATTGGTCAAGCAGAGTTGCAACAAATGAAGTCCAACGCCATTTTGATTAATACAGGGCGTGGAGGTTTGGTGGATGAGAGCGCGCTGGTGGATGCCTTAAAACAGCAAGAAATTGCAGCGGCTGGTTTTGATGTTTTTACACAAGAACCAGCTGATGAGAGCAATCCGCTGATTGCCAATATGAGTTTACCTAATTTGTTACTGACACCGCATGTTGCATGGGGTAGCGACTCTTCGATCCAACGTTTAGCGGAAATCCTGATTGAGAACATTAACGCTTTCGAGCGCGGAGACCTCGTTAATCGCTTAGTGTAACGCTGACAGTAAAACCAAAGATAAAAAAAGCAGACATTGACGTCTGCTTTTTGCGTTTAAATCGAATGCTCATTGCTTGAGCCGTCGAATTAAAACTCTTCTTCGTTTAGACCTTTAAGGATCTGAAAGATTTCGCGGTACGCTTTTGCTGGTTTCCCAGCTTTTTTCTCTTTCGCTGCTTGGCGAGCAAGTTGGCGTAGACGCTGACGATCCGCTTCTGGGTACATTTCCATTACGTCATCAATGGCTTTGTCGCCTTCTTCCACTACGCGATCACGCAACGCTTCAAGTTTGTGGAATACCGCCGTTAATTGAGAGTGCTTATTACGAATTTTATCCAGTGCGGCTTGGATTGGCTCTGGATCTTCGTAACGCATCAATTTACCGATACGTTGTAATTGGCGACGACGCGCTTCATTTTTAAAGCGTTGCGCGTCAGCAATTGCTTCTCGCAAATCTTCGCTCAATGGAAACTTTTCTAGAACTGAAGGTTTGAGGCCGACAAGCTCCTCACCTAGCTTTTGCAGTTCTTCCATGTCTCGCTTCATCTCGGATTTACTTACCCAGATGATCTCTTCTTCTGGTTCCCATGGCGCTTTTTGATTCTTACGTGCCATTTCAGTTGCCTGTGTTTTGATTAATATTATGACTATTTTAACAAGAATCATGGGGAGAAAGCGAAATTCTTGTTATCCTATTGTTCATCAAAGACAAGATGTGAAAGACAATGGATATTAAACAGCAGGTTGCTGAGCAACGTACCGAGCTAGAGCAAGCCGTCGCAAGAGCCTTAAAGCTTGCATCGGCAAAATCTGACGCCGCCGAAGTCGCAATTACTAAAAGCACTGGTTTAAGTGTTTCAACTCGTATGGGTGAAGTAGAAAATGTCGAGTTCAATAGCGATGGTGCGCTGGGCATTACCGTTTACCGAGGTCAACGCAAAGGCAGTGCTTCCACGTCTGATTTAAGTGAAGCTGCAATCGAGCAAACCGTTATAGCGGCGCTAGATATTGCACATTACACATCTGAAGACCCATTTGCAGGCCCTGCAGCAAAAGAATACATGGTGCAAGAGATCCCTGAGCTTGATCTTTTCCACCCAGACGCACCCGATCCAGACTATGCTGCCAATGTGGCGATTGCAGCAGAAAAAGAGGCGCTAAGTTATAACAATGCAATCAAGCAAAGTGATGGCGCGAGTTATGATAGTCATTACGGCGTGAAAGTGTATGGCAATAGCCATGGCTTATTAGCTAGTTATGCGTCTAGCCGCCATAGTACTAGCTGTTGTGTAATTGGCGTTGGTCAAAACGGCGAGATGGAACGTGATTACAGCTACACCGTGGCACGTCATCGTGATGACTTATGGACCCCAGAAACGGTGGGCCGTAAGGCGGCAGAGAATACGGTTAACCGCTTAGATGCGCAGCGTCTAAAAACAGGTCAATACCCAATCATGTTTGCGGCTGATGTTGCGACAGGCTTGATTGGCCATCTCGTTATGGCGATCAGCGGTGGTAACTTGTACCGAAAATCTTCTTTCTTACTTGACCATCTAGGCAAACAAGTGCTTCCTGAATGGTTCAATATCTCAGAACGTCCGCATGTATTGCGTGGTTTGGCATCAAGTCCATTCGATAGTGAAGGTGTGTACACTCAAGACCGTGAGATCATTACCGACGGTGTGCTAGCAACTTATCTGTTAACCAGTTATGCCGCACGTAAAATGAAGATGACGCCGACAGGTCACGCTGGTGGGATTCATAACTGGTACGTGAAGTCGACAGGCCAAAACTTCGAACAAATGCTTAAAGAGCTCGGTACTGGTCTTCTAGTGACAGAAGTCATGGGACAAGGTGTGAACGTGGTAACGGGTGATTACTCTCGCGGTGCCGCAGGCTTCTGGGTTGAGAATGGCGAAATCCAATACCCAGTATCAGAAATTACCATCGCAGGTAATCTAAAAGACATGTTCACCAAGATTGTGGCGGTTGGTAGTGATATTGAAACGCGCTCACAAATCCAAACGGGCTCTATCCTACTGGATACCATGAAAGTGGCGGGTGAATAAGCTGTTCTAGCAATTCAGAATCAAAAAAGCCTGATGTGTTCATCAGGCTTTTTCGTTTTTTCTGTTAGGTAATCAGTATTGTGGCAAGCCCTAAGAAGACAGATAAACCAATCACATCCGTCACCGTTGTTAATGCCATACCACCAGCTAAAGCAGGATCGATGTTCATTTTTTTCAATAGGATTGGAATCGTTACTCCTGCAATACCTGCGACCAATAAGTTGGTCAGCATGGCGGCGGAAATGATTCCTCCTAGCATCCAGTTACCTTTCCAAGCAACAACAATACCACCAATAATCAGCGCCCACATGATACCGTTGAGTAAGCCGATCGAGGCTTCTTTCATTAACAGTTCGCGTTTGTTTGAGTCACCGATATGACCAAGAGCAAGACCACGAATCACTAGTGCGACGGTTTGGTTACCAGCGACACCACCCATGGACGGAACAATCGTCATCAATACCGCAATGGCCGCCATTTGATCTAATGTGGCCTCAAACATATTAGAAACGGAAGCAGCAGCAAGGGCGGCTAATACGTTAGCGCCAAGCCAGATACTGCGTTTGCGAGCTGATTTTACAACAGGCGCGAAAGTATCTTCGTCATCGTCCATACCCGCCATACTCATCATCGAGTGTTCCGCGTCTTCACGAATAACGTCAACCACGTCATCGATGGTGATACGACCGACCAAATGCAAGTTTTCATCAACAACAGGTGCAGATACCCAATTACGGCGTTCGAACAGACTCGCAACATCTGAGTCGCTAGTATCGACGGTGATGGCCTCGTCCGCGTCTTCCATTACATCAATGATTTTTACGTCTGGCTGAGTGGTAATAAGCGTCGTGATCGGCAGTTCACCGATGAGCTTACTCTCTTCATCGATCACATACAGGGCATCCGTAGCTTCTGGAAGCTCGCCTTTCATACGTAGATAACGTAAAACTACGTCCACATCTACGTCACCACGAATTGTGATGACGTCGGTGTTCATCAGTCCACCCGCGGTGTCTTCTGGGTAGGATAGGGCGGTTTCGACCCGTAGGCGGTCAGATGAGTCCATTTGCGACAGGACTTCGCGTGACAGGTTGTCAGGCAAGCTACGCAGTACGTAAGCCACGTCATCGGTATCCATGCCTTCTGTCGCTTCTGCAAGCGCTTCTGGTGCCATTTTGGATACGAGGCTGTCTTTGACGTCTTCGTTCAGCTCGTCAAGGATTTCACCATAATCTTCAGGGTCGGTGAGTTGCCAAAGAACTTCACGGCTCTTCCGTGGGGAGGCTTCTAAAAGGTGAGCGATATCCTCAGGTTCCATGTCCTGTAATTGACGACGAACATGGACGAAGCGGCCATTTTCTAGCGCTTCTGTGACTTCTTGGAGGGCTTGGTGAGCTTGGTCGAATTCAATTTGCTCTGCCATTCATTCCTCCCAATTCCTGATATTTACAATGCGTTGAATAATAACTTAATTCTAGGCGCCTTTTAATAACAACTTATGATACTAAGCAAATTTATTTATTAGGTCAGGGAAGAGAAAGATAATGGGAGGTAAGAAAAAAGCGAGTAAACTACTCGCCTTCATCAAATTTATCTTCGATCAAGTGGCAAACGGCATCCAGTGCTTCTTCCGCTTGCCCACCCGTTGCGTGGATCGTAACGTATTGCCCTTGAGCGGACTCTAGCATTAACAGGCCCATTACGCTGTCTGCTGTGGCGGTTTTGTCTTCTTCATTGTCGATGGTGATGACCGCTTCAAAGCTCTGTGCCAGTTCGACCAGTTTGACTGCTGCACGAGCATGTAAGCCAAGGCGGTTTTGAATCAATACTTTACGACTTAACTCCACGGCTACTCCTTAGCGTTTTTCTCTAGTGAGGTATGGCGAATTTGTACTTGGTGTCCTTTGTTGGCGAAGTATTCACCGATTTGCTGAGTTAAGTACACCGAGCGGTGCTTACCACCAGTACAACCGATTGCAACGGTCAGGTAGCTGCGGTTGTTTTTCTCAAGCAGAGGTAACCAATTCTCTATAAAGCTTTCAATTTGATATTTCAAACTTAACACCGATTGGTGTTGCTCTAAAAATGCGGCGATAGGAGCATCCAGACCTGTAAGCGGGCGTAGTGCTGGTTCCCAATGTGGGTTAGGTAAGAAGCGAACGTCAAATACGTAATCGGCATCGGAAGGCAGGCCGTATTTAAAACCAAAAGACTCAAATACCATAACGAGCCCTTTGCGATCTCTGCCTTCAACGCGCATACGCACGGTTTCACTCAATTCATGCAAAGACTGCCCACTACTATTTAGGACCAGATCTGCATGCGCTTTGAGTGGCGTCAAAATTTGCTTCTCACGCTCGATGGCTTGATCGAGCGAGAGGGAGGTGCCACCTAAAGATAACGGGTGAATTCGGCGTGTTTCGCTGTAGCGTTTGAGTAGCGTTTCTTTATTAGCGTCCAAGAAAAGCACGGTCACATCAAGCTCAGTTTTTAACTGTTCTAGTGTACTCGTCAGTTCTTTTAGCTTTTTAGGAATATTACGAATATCAATGCTGACTGCAACATTCTGTTTGCTGTCAGCAACAGAATGAACAAATGCGTCCAGCAAGTTAACTGGCAGGTTATCAACACAGTAGTAACCTAAGTCTTCCAGTACACGAAGCGCAATACTTTTACCGGCACCTGAGTGCCCGCTAACAACGATTAGTCGCATGGAGTTAGTCCTGCTTATTGGTGAATCATGATGTCGTAAAGTTCTTCATCACTCTGAGCATTACGCAGTAGTTTTAATACTTGCTTATCGCTCAGACGTTCTGCCATAGAGGATAGAGTCTTGAGGTGCTCTTTGCACTGTTCTTCTGGTACAAGGAGCGCAAAAAGAAGATCGACAGGTCGATTGTCAATCGCATCAAATTCGATTGCTTCATCACATTGCAGTAAGACAGCAATGGCCTTGTCGCTTGATTGCATTCTCGCGTGAGGGATCGCAATACCGTTTCCGATACCGGTACTGCCCATTTTTTCTCTATTGAGCATGCATTCGAACAGCTCGGTAGAATCTTGGCCCGTTTGATCAGCCACGATACGGCTGATCATTTCAAGGGCGCGTTTTTTACTCGTGCAGTGGACCGCACTTTTGGTGCAGTCCAATGACAGTATTTCGCTCAGTTGCATGATTAATGACTGTTTAGTTTTTCTTTGTGCTTATTAAGTTGGCGAACCAATTTATCTACCAGCGAATCGATCGCGGCATACATATTTTCGTCATCGGCTGATGCGTGGATTTCGCCTTGATTTATGTGAAGCGTAGCTTCCGCGATTTGAGTAATTTTTTCAACTTTTAGTACAACATGCACTTGATTGATATGGTCGAAGAACCTTTCGAGCTTCTGAAACTTAGAATTTACATAGTCTTGCATTGAATCGGTAAGATCAACGTGATGGCCTTGAATATTGATTTGCATAGACTTTCCTTTTCAGTTAGTGCCTTATAATAGGCGTTTACGCTGACTTGAAGGGGCAATTCCCAAGGATTCGCGATATTTGGCTATCGTACGTCTTGCGACCTGAATCCCTTGGTCAGCCAGAAGAGCAGCAATCTTGCTATCACTCAGTGGTTTGGCAGTATTCTCTGCTGCGACCAGTTTTTTAATGAGTGCACGAATTGCTGTTGACGAACATTCTCCGCCGTTGTCAGTACTAACATGGCTAGAGAAGAAGTACTTCAATTCAAAAATACCACGTGGTGTATGCATAAACTTTTGCGTTGTTACACGAGAAATCGTGGATTCATGCATGTCCACAGCCAAAGCGACATCATTGAGTACCATTGGCTTCATGGCTTCCTCACCATACTCGAAGAAATCTTGTTGATGTTCAACAATACATCTTGCAACTTTGAGTAGCGTCTCGTTTCTACTCTCTAAGCTCTTAATTAACCATTTTGCCTCTTGCAAATTGCTGCGGATGTACTGGCTATCCGCGCTATTACCTTTGCCTAATTGAGCATATTGTTGATTTACTTTTAATTTTGGCACGCTATCCGGGTTTATAGAAACGGTCCATTTACCATTGTCTTTAAAAACGGATACGTCTGGAATTACGTATTCGGTATCATCAGGAGTGATGCGACTGCCTGGACGAGGATCTAACTGTTGGATAAGCTTTAAGACTTCACGTAGATCGGCTTCTTTCAGCTTAGTCTCTTTGATGACGAGCTTGTAGTCTCGGTTGCCTAGGTGATCAATATGATCCGCAAGTATCATTTTGGCTTCAGCAAGCCACGGCGTGTCTTCTGGGAAGGTCGTCAGTTGCAGTAACAAACATTCTTGTAAGTTACGCGATGCAACGCCAAGAGGATCGAATTGTTGAATGCGTTTACGAACAGCTTCTACTTCGTCTAACTCTATCTCTTCATTATCGAAGCTCTCATGAATCTCTTCAGGCGACAAAGTTAAATAGCCGTAGTCGTCAACAGCGTCAATAATCGCTAATGCAATCGTGCGGTCGGTTTCACTGAATGGTGTTAGGTCAAGCTGCCACATGAGGTAATCATGTAATGATTCAGTGGTTTCGCCCTGGTAGACGGGCATATCATCATCAAGAGCTAAGCCAGTGCTACCAGTATTCGCGCTGTAGACGTCATCCCAAGTCGTGTCGATTTCAAGTTCAGAGCTAATTTCTGATTTCTCTATCACATCGGAGCTATCTGGAACGTCAATTTCTGTTGGTTCGCTAGCACTGTTGCTATCAGCAGCCTCGACCGCTGACTTATCTTCACCGTTTGCTAGAGGCTCGTCTTGGCCTTCTTCAACTTCCAATAATGGGTTTGAGTCCAACGCTTCTTGGATTTCTTGTTGAAGATCGAGTGTCGACAATTGCAATAAGCGAATCGCTTGCTGCAACTGTGGCGTCATGGCTAACTGCTGACCTAGCTTGAGTTGTAATGAAGGTTTCATTCAGTGTTACTTACCTTGTAATGCTCAGAATCTTACCGTTCCTAATATAATCATAGACGGAATTGTTCGCCGAGATAAACTTGTTTCACCTGTTCATTATTGAGAACTTCTGCCGGAGTTCCCGATGCAATTAGGTGCCCTTGGCTCACGATATAGGCTTTTTCACATACGTCCAGTGTTTCACGTACATTATGGTCAGTGATTAACACTCCGAGACCACGATCGCGCAGATGCTCAATGATTTTCTTGATGTCATTAACCGAAATTGGGTCAACACCAGCGAAAGGTTCATCCAATAAAATGAACTGAGGGTTAGCCGCTAAAGCTCGAGCGATTTCCACCCTGCGTCGTTCACCCCCTGATAGTGCCATACCAGCACTGGTTCTGATGTGCTGGATGTGGAATTCTTCCAACAAATCTTCCAGTTTATCTTGGCGCTCTTCCCTCGTCATTTCTTGACGAGTTTCAAGTACGGCCATGATGTTATCTTCTACTGAAAGCTTACGGAAAATCGACGCTTCTTGCGGAAGATAGCCAATGCCAAGGCGTGAACGGCTATGCATCGGTAAAATACTGATGTCATTGTCGTCAATGGTAATGGTGCCCTCATCACGAGGTACTAAGCCGACAATCATGTAAAACGAGGTGGTTTTACCCGCACCGTTTGGACCGAGTAGCCCAACAATCTGACCAGATTCAACTTCTAAGCTAACATCAGTGACGACTTTGCGTTTTTTGTAGCTTTTCGCCAAGTTTTTCGCACTCAGTACTGCCATATTAGTTCTCTATCTGATTGGGTTGCAAAATGGTCGTAACGCGCTCTTCCTTAGAGCTATCTGCGACTAGCTTTTGTTTACCAATTTGGTAACGAATCGAAGAACCTTTGATGGTGTTGTTGTCTTGTGCCAGCTGCGCTTGACCTTTCATGGTCAGTTCGTCTGTAGAAATACGGTAATCCAACTCCGTAGCTTGACCACTAAGTGTTTTACCATCGTCCATCAGCTGAGAAAACTTCGCAGGTTTACCAAATGCTTGAATCTGTTTAATTGCTTCGGTTTTAGGATCGCGAGTTACCACGATTCTATCAGCATCGATATTGATGCTCCCTTGCTTAAGAGATACATCGCCTTCAAAAACAACCTGGTTACTCTTCATATCAACCTGTTGGGTGTCAGAGTTTATGTAAACCGGCTGTTGAGTATCCGACTTGAGTGCCAGCGCTTGAGGCGCCGCCAATACCAGTGCCAGTAGGCTAAGGTGTAACGGTTTCATATCGACCTTGAACTTCATCTGTCAGAGTCGCAGTATGCTGTTTTAGGTTACCTTGCATTGCGCCTCCAGTAGTTTCAAATTGTGGTCCAACCAACATTACTTGTTGGTCAGCTTTAAAATCACGATTGGTTAGATTAATGACCAATTTGTCTGTTGCCATGGTATCAAAACTCGCACCAGGCAGAAGATTTTGCATTAAGACTTTGTCATATAAAGTCAAAACTTGGTCTTCATCTAACACTGCTCTTGTGGCAGTCACCTTCCATTCAATGACGCTTCCTTCACGGTAAACCATCAAAGTCGGGTTATTAAAAATAGTATCTCCACTCTTAGCATAATGGTCTAAGTTAGTGGAGCGAATGATGTAACTGCGGACACCATCTTCACCGTAGGTGATGTTTTCTAATCCAGAACCACTGAACATGGGCAGTTCAGAATCTGGTGCTACTTGAATTGCGTCGTTGCCTTTAGGGGTTAGTAGGTAATAACCGCACCACGCTACAACGAAGATCAAGAGCAAATAAATAAGGCGAGTAAAACTCATATAATGAAGGCCTATCGTTTAGCTCAGTACTTCCCTGACCATTGCCTTTATTCGTCTAATAAATGATTTAAATGTTTGTGCTGATATTACATCACGCCAGCTTTTAGTAAATCGTGCATGTTCAGTGCACCCACAATTTTTTCGTCTTTACATAAAATCAGAGCGTTAATGTTTTTATTCTGCATCAAGTTCAAACCTTCAACCGCCAGCATATCAGGGTGTGCTGTGGTTGGGTTTGTCGTCATGACCTCGCCAATTGCCGTCGTATGAATATCGATACGCTTGTCTAAGGTACGACGTAAATCACCATCGGTGAATATACCAAGCATAGCATCGTGCTCATCGACGATGGCTGTCATGCCTAACCCCTTTTCTGAAATTTCAAGCAGGGCATCGCGAATTAATGCGTCAGGAGAAACTTTAGGTAACGCTTCTCCAAAGTGCATAATATCAGACAACTTAAGTAGCAGTTTTCTCCCCAGTGCACCACCTGGGTGAGATAGGGCAAAATCTTCGGCAGAAAAACCACGAGCTTGAAGCAGAGCTACGGCTAATGCATCTCCCATCACTAATGTGGCAGTCGTACTGCTAGTTGGCGCCAGGCCTAACGGACAAGCTTCTTGAGGTACCGTAATTTGCAGGTGTAAGTCAGACAGCTTGGCCATATTTGATTCTGGCTTACCTGTCATGCTGATGATCTTAATATTCAGGCGCTTTAATACTGGAAATAGAGACAGAATTTCGTTTGATTCACCAGAGTTAGAAATTGCCAGCACAATGTCACCAGGGCTAATCATACCCAAGTCACCATGTGCGGCTTCGCCTGGATGAACGAAAAACGCCGAAGTCCCAGTGCTTGCCAGAGTGGCGGCAATCTTGTTACCAATATGGCCTGACTTGCCAATACCCATAACGACAACTTTGCCGTTGTTGGAAAGGATAAGTTCACACGCTTTTTCAAATTGATCATCAAAGTAGGTATCTAGCTCTTGCAGAGCAGCAACTTCGATATCAAGAACTTGTTTAGCAGCAGCGCGAAAATCAAATTGATTGGACATATCAGATCTCTACTTATTGATCGTGGTAATTAAGCGGTCATGTTTGCGAATAAGTACACTTGGTAACCTAAGAAGCACACAAACAAGATGGCACCTTCAATACGGTTAATACTGCGTGATTTACCCAAACACATCGCGACAAGTAACAATGAAACGCCTAACATGACCCAGAAGTCACGTCCCATCGCGTACTCACTGAGCACCGATGGATTAATGATGCCAGGAATCCCCATTACCGCCAGAATGTTAAACACATTCGAACCGATAATGTTACCGACAGCCATGTCGTCTTCACCCTTTAAAACTCCGGCAAGTGATGCGGCCAGTTCAGGCAGGCTAGTGCCAATGGCGATAATAGTTAGACCGATAACAAGGTCGCTCATACCAAAGTGTTTAGCAATAATTACCGCGTTATCAACCAGCATGCTGGCTGCCAAAGGAAGCAGTATCAAGCCAATAACCACCCACATGATTGCTTTAGGGTTACTGACGCCTTCAGGGATCTCTGACTCTTGGTCATCAAGAAAAACATCACCTGATTTTTGCTCTTTGCGGCTGATTTGCAACATAGCAAATAAAAATGCCCCAAAGAGTACAAACAATAAGACACCCTCATAAAAACCGAGATGGCTATTCCAAAGCAGAATACCAGCGAGTACGGTTACGGCTATCATGAGTGGAAGTTCTCGGCGGATGACGGCGGAGCTAATCGACAAAGGCTTGATCAGCGCTGTAATACCTAGGATTAACGCAATGTTCGCTATGTTTGAGCCTAATACGTTACCCACCGCTGTATCTGTTTTACCATCCCAAGCAGCGGTTGCAGATACCATCATCTCAGGGGCAGATGAGCCCATCGCAAGGATTGTCATGCCGATGACAAGCGGGGAAATACCGACGTTGCGGGCTATCGCTGCAGAGCCAAAAACAAGTTTATCTGCACTCCAAACAAGCAAAACAAGACCGACTATAAGCAACGCAACGGCTTCGAGCATGAGAATTCCTAAGTATTAAATAAGTAAAATGAATAACCGCTAATTTTGACCTTTTGCGGCCTAAAATGGAAGATAAACGAAGAATAAATTAAAGGTTAGTAACGAAAATGTATGTAAATCTCACTCATTTAAATGAGCAATTCTGGTCTAGGATTTAAACACTTCGTGCTAATTAGGTCATAAACCATGAGAAATTGCAGGGATATAGTCGACTTTATTTAATTGAACAGTGCTTTAAATTCAACGCCAATGTGCTTATGATTGCAGCCTAATAAATGTACCGACGTTACTTTATTAAACGTAGAATTCAACTCCGATGAGTATCTGCTTGATGATTCCGTGAGTTGCAACGCTCCTACAGTAGAAGAGATGATATGTCGAACAACGATTTAGTCACCGTGAACAACCTCACTTTTTCACGGGGAGAACGCATGATCTTTGATGATATTGATCTGCATGTTCCTGAGGGCAAAGTGACGGCCATTATGGGACCATCGGGAATTGGTAAAACAACACTGCTGCGTTTGATTGGTGGTCAGTTGTATCCCGAGCAAGGAGAGATCTGGTTTGATGGCGACAATATTCCCTCTCTCTCGCGTAAAAAACTCTACCATGCTCGAAAGAAAATGAGCATGTTGTTCCAGTCAGGGGCTTTATTCACTGATTTGAATGTTTTTGATAATGTCGCCTTTCCATTGAGAGAGCATACCGATTTATCGGAAGATTTGATTCGCACCATGGTGTTACTCAAGCTCGAAGCTGTCGGTCTGCGCGGCGCGGCGCAATTAATGCCGAGTGAGCTTTCAGGTGGTATGGCAAGACGCGCTGCTTTGGCTCGTGCAATCGCACTTGATCCTGACCTGATCATGTACGATGAGCCGTTTGTGGGGCAAGACCCAATCACTATGGGCGTTTTGGTTGAGCTAATTAGCAATCTAAACCAAGCGTTAGGTTTGACCTCTATTGTGGTTTCTCACGACGTACCTGAAGTCATGAGTATTGCTGACTGGGTATACCTGATGGCCGATGGAAAAATCATCGCCTATGGTACGCCAGAAGAGCTGACTCAAAACTCTGATCCTCGTGTCCAGCAGTTCTTACAAGGTGATGCCGACGGTCCTGTACCGTTTCGTTTCCCTTCTCAAAGTATCGAAAAGGACTTATTTGATGGTCGATAACTTCATTCACTTTGTCGCCTCGCTGGGTCGACGCACGCTTTCTATTTGCGGAGCATTTGGTCGTGCGACTTTCATGTTGATTGGGGCGCTATTTTCTAAGCCACAACCGATCAGAAGCTTTCCTCTGCTTGTTAAGCAACTTTATTCTGTTGGTGTTCAGTCGCTGGCGATCATCGTCGTATCTGGTCTGTTCATTGGAATGGTTTTGAGTCTACAAGGCTATGTTGTGTTGGTGGATTACGGCGCAGAAGGCAGTTTGGGGCAAATGGTAGCGCTTTCGTTACTCCGTGAATTAGGACCCGTTGTTACTGCACTTTTGTTTGCTGGTCGTGCCGGTTCTGCGTTAACCGCAGAGATAGGTCTAATGAAAGCAACGGAACAACTGTCTAGCCTTGAAATGATGGCGGTAGACCCATTGAAACGAGTGATTGCACCACGGTTTTGGGCTGGGGTTATCTCAATGCCTTTACTGGCTATGATTTTCATGGCTGTGGGAATTTGGGGCGCTCAGCTTGTTGGTGTTGACTGGAAAGGCGTTGATCACGGCAGTTTTTGGTCAGCGATGCAGTCCTCTGTTGAGCTAGGGCAAGACATTGGTAACAGTATGATCAAATGTTTTGCGTTTGCAATTACGGTTACTTGGGTCGCTCTATTTAACGGTTATGATGCTATTCCAACATCGGAAGGGATCAGCCGAGCAACTACGCGCACTGTTGTGCATTCTTCTTTAGCAGTACTAGGATTAGACTTTGTACTGACCGCATTGATGTTTGGGAATTAATCATGCAACAAACACGTAAAACTGAATTATGGGTTGGCAGCTTTGTATTAGCGGGAATTTGCGCGATTCTTGTGATGATTTTTCAAGTTGCTGACGTAAAAAGCATTGGCTCTGGTGATACTTATACCCTCAAAGCCGAGTTCGATAATATTGGCAGTTTAAAAGTTCGTTCGCCCGTAAAAGTGGGGGGCGTTGTGATTGGTCGAGTAAGTAGTATTTCGCTTAACCCAGACAACTTATTGCCAGTTGTAACACTATCTATCAATAGCAAATACAATCAGTTCCCAGAAACGTCGAGCGTACAAATTTTGACATCTGGCCTGATTGGTGAGCAATACATTGGTTTAGTACCTGGCTTCGTTTTTGATGATGAAGTCATGCTGGTGGATGGTGATACCATCGAAGACACCAAATCGGCGCTTGTGCTTGAAGACTTAATTGGTCAAGTACTATACAGCGTAGGTGGTTCAGACGACTCAAGTAAGGAATAACTATGTTAGCGAGATTACTACTTTCAGTTTGTGCTGTGTTTAGCGTTTTTGGAGCAACAGCAGCAGAGGTGGATAAAACTGAACCTTATAAGATGATGAAGCAAGTAGCTGAAGTCACGTTCGAAAGATTGAAAGCCGAACAGCCGAAAATCAAACAAGATCCAAATTTACTTAAAGTGATCGTTGAAGAAGAGCTAATGCCTTACGTCAACTACCGCTATGCAGGGTTAAAACTTCTTGGTCCAAACTTAAAAGGTGCTAAGCGTGAAGATGTACTTGAGTTTATCGATGCATTTCGTGCGTACCTAATTGCGTCTTATGCACAAGTGTTGACGCAATACTCTGACCAAAAAATTGAGTTTGGTCCTGAGCCTAGCATTGATGACTCTAAGCGTATTACAAGCATTAAAGTTGATATCATCGATACTCCGCGTCCAAACATCAAACTTGAGTTTAAACTGCGTAAAGACAACCAGTCTGGTGAGTGGGAAGCATTCGATATGATTGCAGAGGGCATTAGTTTGCTTTCTAGTAAACAATCCGAATGGAACAGTAAAATTCGTCAAGAAGGTATTCTATCTGTTGCTAAAGACCTAGAAAAATTGGCCGCAGAACCGATCCGCTTCGAGGCGAAGAAATAATGGCCCAGACTCCCGCTCAGTGGCAATTGGATCAAAACATTCTTAAGCTAACAGGGGCACTTGATAGAGATACAGTGCCTTCATTGTGGGCGTATGCACAGCAATGGCAACCTGCTCAATCGGAGCTGGAATGCTCGCTAAAAGAGATAGAGCGCGTCGACTCTGCAGGAATGGTGATGTTAATCCACTTATTAGAGCATGCAAAAAAGCAAAACTGTCATATAATGCTCAGTTTCGTGCCGGCGCAACTGCGCACTTTGTTTCAACTGAGCAATGTTGAATCTTTAGTGGCCAAACACATACAGAATTATCAGGGGTAAATTGTGGATAGCGCAAAAGTACAACAGTTATTAGAAGAAGCACTAAACCTTCAAGAAGTGCATGTGAAAGGTGAAGGTAGCCACTATGAAGTGGTTGCTGTTGATGCTTGTTTCGATGGAATGAGCCGCGTTAAGAAGCAGCAGCTAATTTATGCTCCTCTGATGGAATACATCCAGCGTAACGACATTCACGCATTATCAATCAAAGCGTTCACACCAGAAGAGTGGGCTCGTGATAAGAAATTGATGTCGCTTTAAGGTTTATTGATGGAAAAGTTTCGAGTTATTGGGTCAGATAAACCACTAGTTGGTGAAGTGACCATTTCAGGTGCAAAAAACGCAGCACTGCCGATTTTATTTGCGTCTATCTTGGCGGAAGAGCCAGTAGAAGTGGCAAACGTACCACACCTTCGTGATATCGACACAACCATGGAATTGCTTAAGCGTTTAGGCGCGAAAGTAAGCCGCAATGGCTCTGTTCATGTTGATCCAAGCAGTATTACAGAATACTGCGCGCCTTATGATTTAGTGAAAACCATGCGTGCTTCTATTTGGGCTTTAGGTCCTTTGGTGGCGCGCTTTGGTCAAGGTCAGGTTTCTTTACCAGGCGGTTGTGCCATTGGTGCCCGTCCTGTGGATCTGCATATTTCTGGTTTAGAGCAGCTTGGCGCAACCATTACATTAGAAGATGGTTATGTGAAAGCAGAAGTGGATGGTCGGCTAAAAGGCGCACACATCGTGATGGATAAAGTCAGCGTAGGCGCGACGATCACCATCATGTGTGCCGCAGCGCTGGCGGAGGGCACAACAACACTAGATAACGCTGCGCGTGAGCCTGAAATCGTCGATACCGCTGATTTCCTAAATAAGCTTGGCGCAAAAATCTCTGGCGCTGGCACAGATACCATTACGATTGAAGGTGTTGAGCGCCTAGGCGGTTGTAAACACAACGTGGTTGCTGACCGTATTGAGACGGGAACATTCCTTGTCGCAGCAGCAGTATCTGGCGGTAAAGTGGTATGTCGCAACACTAATGCTCATTTGCTTGAAGCGGTTCTCGCCAAGCTGGAAGAAGCTGGCGCGCTTGTCGAAACGGGTGAAGATTGGATCTCCGTTGATATGACCGACCGCGAACTAAAAGCGGTAAGTGTACGTACTGCGCCACATCCTGGTTTCCCGACGGATATGCAAGCTCAATTTACGCTTCTGAACATGATGGCGAAAGGTGGCGGCGTGATCACAGAGACTATCTTTGAAAACCGCTTTATGCACGTACCAGAACTCATGCGTATGGGCGCTAAAGCTGAGATCGAAGGCAATACGGTTATCTGTGGTGATGTTGAGTCACTCAGCGGTGCGCAAGTGATGGCAACCGATCTACGAGCTTCGGCTAGTTTGGTTATTGCAGGTTGCATTGCTAAAGGCGAAACCGTCGTTGATCGTATTTACCATATCGACCGTGGTTACGACAAAATCGAAAATAAACTGGCTGCACTTGGCGCAAATATTGAGCGAGTGAGCTAGGCAAGTTAAACTGCACCGCAGGTAACTTGGATATCAAGAGAGCCGAAACCTGAGTTTCGGCTTTTTTATATCACTCTCATGACCATATTTTCCCTTTATGGAAAGAGAGATATTAATAGCTGTATCTGGCAAAAGCCGGTTCCTGGAGAACAAGAATGATTGCACTGTTACGTGTATTTGCTGTCGCTATCTTTGCGATTGTTATGTTTATTGGTGGTTGTGGTTACTGCCTATTAAGCCCTAGAAACCCTAAGCACGTTTTCACTTTTGGCCGTTTGTTTGCCAAGATGTCTCGTGTGTTTGGGATTAAGTTAGAGTTACGTATCCCTGAAGATGCGTATTCACGCGGCCAACATGTTTACATTGCTAACCACCAGAACAACTGGGACATGTTTACTGTTTCTGCGGCTGTGACTCCGAAAGTTGTGACAGTAGGTAAAAAGAGCTTGGCTTGGATGCCACTGTTTGGTCAGCTTTACTGGCTTACGGGTAACATTCTGATTGACCGTGCGAATCGCTCTAAAGCAAAAGGTACTATCGATCAGGTCGTGAGCAGCATGAAAGAAAGTGATGTTTCTGTGTGGATGTTCCCAGAAGGCACGCGTTCTCGTGGGCGTGGTTTGCTGCCATTCAAAACAGGTGCTTTTCATGCGGCAATTGGTGCAGGTGTGCCAATCATTCCTATCGTATGTAGCTCGACGAATAAAATTAAGCTGAACCGTTGGAACAATGGTCATGTGATTGTTGAAATGCTACCTCCAATCAGCACTGAAGGCTATGGTAAAGAGGGCATTCGCGAGTTAGCGAATATCTGTCGTGAACAGATGAAAGAGAAGCTTGAATCGTTAGATGAAGAAGTCAAACAGCGTAATGCTGCTTAAGTTTTACTGCGATATCATCACGAAAAGACAATAAAAAACGGGTAGCCTGAGCTACCCGTTTTTATGTTTGTCAGCAAGTACAATTATTTGCGAACTGCAATTGCTTCAATCTCGATGCCAACATCTTTTGGTAGGCGAGCCACTTCTACACAAGAGCGTGCAGGGTAGTTTGCTACGCCGTGCTCATCAAAGAACTTGCCGTAAACTTCGTTCACCGTGCCAAAGTCATTTAGGTCTTTAACAAAAACCGTTAGCTTTACAATATCAGATACTTTAAGACCTGAAGATTCAACTACAGCCTTTACGTTTTCTAGAGACTGACGAGCTTGTTCTGCGATATCAGCAGACACTTCACCTGTCGCTGGGTTTACTGGGATTTGGCCTGAAGTAAGAACCATGTTACCTAGATCTACGCCTTGAACGTAAGGACCGATTGCTGCTGGTGCAGACTCAGTGTGAAGTACTTTCGTCATTTGATTTTTTCCATCAGTTGTAGGGAATAAAGATTCTCAGTTTGCCTCTAAACCCTCGGTAGGTAAAGAGCAAAATACCCTGACATTGCAGGGTATTTTAAACGTATCACAGCCTAGTCGTGCGGCGTGTTTATCGCTCGGTTACGATCTCGCGTGAGAACACTTTCTCGCAGTATTTACACTTTAGGCGGATTTCTTGTTTCTTCTCGAACACGCTAAAGCTGCTTTCTACTGGTTCATTATGAGAAATACAGTTTGAATTCGGGCATTCAAATACATCATTGATGCGCTCAGGAAGCTCTAACGCGAGCTTTTTCACCACTTCATAACTCTCGATTTGATTCACGGTCGCGTGAGGAGCATACAACGCTAGCTTGCTCGCTTGCTCTTCATTGATAAACACATTTTCGATTTTGAGTAGATCTTTATGACCGAGTGCTGATGATGGCAAGTTCAGTCCAATCGTTACGCGTTGTGATGAATTGTGCATATCGAACAGTCTTAATACTTTGATGCCGATTTGCGCAGGGATGTGGTCGATGACCGTACCATTTTTGATTGCTTCTACCTGCAATTGAGTTTCTTTAGCCATGATTTTTCCCCTCGATTACAGTGTTTCGTTTAGAACAAGCGCCAGCAGTGCTTGGCGAGCATACACGCCATTTTGAGCTTGCTGGAAGAAGTAGGCATGAGGCGTTTTATCAACATCAGTTGTGATTTCATCCACACGTGGTAGTGGGTGCAGTACTTTCAAGTTCTCGCGCGCGCCTTCTAGTAGTGCTGCCGTTAGGATGTAAGCCGACTTAATATGTGCGTATTCCGATTCGTCAAAGCGTTCTTTCTGTACGCGTGTCATGTACAGAATATCCAGTTCAGGAATCACACTTTCCATGTCTGTGTGTAGGCTATATTGAATGCCAGCTTCGTCTAGTTCTTCGCAGATGTAATCTGGCATTGCCAGCGCATCTGGTGCAACAAAGAAGAAGCGGATGTTGTTAAACTTTGCTAAGGCTTGAGTCAGTGAGTGCACTGTGCGGCCATATTTTAGGTCACCTACGAATGCGACGTTCAGGTTGTCTAGACGCCCTTGTGTTTCCGCGATGGTGTATAGGTCGAGTAGCGTTTGAGTTGGGTGTTGGTTTGCACCGTCGCCCGCGTTGATCACTGGCACGCCATTTGAAAATTCAGAGGCCAAGCGAGCGGCACCTTCTTGTGGATGACGCATCACAAAGGCATCGACGTAAGAAGAGATGACTTGTACTGAATCTGCGAGTGTTTCGCCTTTTTTCGCCAGAGAGGTATTACCATCATTATCAAAGCCAATCACGTCACCACCAATGCGCTGAATCGCTGTTTCAAACGATAAACGTGTACGTGTTGATGGTTCAAAGAAACAACTTGCAACGACTTTGTTTTTAATCAGTTCTGGTCGAGGTGCTTTTTTAAGGCTACCTGCTGTTTCTACGATAAGTTCCAGTTCTTCGCGTGAAAGCTCTGGAATAGAGATGATGTGCTTCTGGTAAAGCGAGTTCGCCATGATCTTCTTCCCTATAACATTAATGACTACATCCAAATAACCGAAAGGAATTTTGGACATAAAAAAACCTCCCCAATGGGGAGGTTTTAAAATTCAATAGAATTAACGAAAATAACACCACGTAAGCGTAGTCGCTTAGCGAGAGCAAATCGCGTTTTTACGTCAGCAATCAGCGTGGTCATTTCTTAATCCTCAGACAAATTGCCGAGCATTATACGCTTAACTTTCGTGAGCGCAAGCGATTACATCATGGTTTTTATCGGCTGTTTTTGCGCACTGGTTTAGCTTCCTAGCGTCGCAACCATCACGGCTTTGATGGTATGCATACGGTTTTCAGCTTCGTCGAATACGATGGAGTATTCCGATTCAAATACCTCTTCTGTTACTTCAAGGCCTTTCATACCGTATTTTTCAGCGACTTCTTTGCCGACGGTGGTTTCATCATTGTGGAAAGCTGGAAGGCAGTGCATGAATTTCACATGTGGATTACCCGTTTGTTTAATCACGTCCATATTGATTTGATAAGGTGTCATTAACGCTACACGTTCATCCCATGCCTCGGCAGACTCACCCATAGACACCCAAACGTCGGTGTATAGGAAGTCACAACCTTTCACACCTTCCTCAACGCTTTCTGTTAACGTGATTTTTGCACCGGTTTGTTGCGCGATAGTTTGACAAGTTGCCACGAGCTCTTCTTCAGGCCAGAACGCTTTTGGCGCGACAAGGCGAATATCCATGCCCATTTTCGCTGCGCCCACCATAAGTGAGTTACCCATGTTGTTGCGCGCATCACCTAGGTAAGCGAAGGTTATTTCATGCAGCTGTTTACCACGGCCGTGCTCTTGCATGGTCAGGAAGTCAGCAAGGATCTGGGTCGGGTGGAACTCATCCGTTAAACCATTCCACACTGGAACACCAGCATACGTACCAAGCTCTTCAACAATGGATTGGGCAAAGCCTCGGTATTCAATCCCGTCGTACATACGACCAAGAACACGAGCGGTGTCTTTCATCGATTCCTTATGACCGATCTGCGAGCCAGAAGGGCCGATGTAAGAGACTTGAGCACCTTGGTCAAAGGCAGCGACTTCAAACGCACATCGGGTACGAGTCGAAGATTTCTCAAAGATTAGTGCGATGTTTTTACCTTGAAGTTTCTTCTGCTCTGTTCCTGCATATTTAGCTTTTTTCAGCTCTGCAGACAGTTCGAGCAAAAACTGGATTTCTTTGGTTGAGAAGTCCAATAGCTTCAAAAAGTTGCGGTTACGTAAATTGAAAGCCATAGCTCGTCCCTTAGTACATGTGATTAGATTAATAGAATTTATTAAAACATATAAATGCTTTTATTGTGAATAGTTATTTTTAATTAAAGCTAAAAAAGGTTGATGTATTCACATCAACCTTAGTTTTGATTCACCTAATGTAAAGGGACGAGTAAGTTATATATCGTCTCGTTCTATTGGACAGCTCATACAGCGAGCGCCACCGCGACCACGACCAAGCTCGTTACCAGGTACTGTCAGTACTTTGATGCCAGCTTTATCGTATTTTTCGTTGGTGTATACGTTGCGTTCGTAACCAATTACTACGCCCGGTTTTACAGTTAGAACGTTATTGGCATCATTCCATTGTTCGCGTTCCGCTTCATAGCTGTCGCCACCAGTGGTGATGATTTTCAGCTGATCTAAGCCAAGAGCGGACTCAATCGCGTGCAGATAGTTATGTGAGGCTTCAACATGCATTTCACCGTTGCCTTTTGGTGTTAAGCGCCATGTGTCGAGATCTTTGCGCATGATCTCTGGGTAGACAGAGAAAGTATCTACATCCATATGGGTCATCACAGTGTCTAAATGCATACATGAGCGGTGTTTAGGCAGATCAATTGCAATCACCTCGGTAGCTTGGCCTGCTTTAAATAGGCTCGCTGCAAGGTTCTCTACACCTTGCGCAGTCGTACGCTCAGACATACCGATAAGAACTGCACCTTTACCAATAACCAACACATCACCGCCTTCGACATTCGCGTTATCATAATGCAGATCATCGTCACCGAAGTATTTGATAAAATCTTGGCCAGCAAAAATTGGGTGCCAACGATAAATCGCACGTAGGTGGTTTGTTTCACGTTGACGTGCAGGCATCATCATCGGGTTAAGAGAAACGCCGCCATAAACCCAACACGAGGTATCACGAGTGAATAGGTGATTAGGCAGTGGCTCAATAACAAAGTCGAGAGGACGCTTCATTTTTGGCAGCATAGAAGATGAGGAGATCGGTAGCTCTGAGTAAGCTAAGCCACCTAAAAATATGCAGGCAAGATGTTCATCATCCATTTCTGAAAAGTATTGGCGTAGGTCTCGCGCAAATGTTGGCCCGTAACGAAAGTCAGAAATCTGAGTGTTCAGCAGCCATTGTTTTGCTTCTGGAACAGCGAGGGTTTCGACCAGTAAATCGTGGAGGAGAAGCACTTCAACGTCTTGCTCGCGCAGCGTACGTGCGAATGCATCGTGCTCTTCACCTGCCGCTTCTACAGCAAGAACGTCATCAAATAGCAACTCATGACAGTTTGATGGAGTTAAGTGGGTTAGGGCGCGTTCAGGGCGATTTAATAGAACTCGTCGAAGTTGACCAACTTCTGATCCAACGTACAGCTTGCTCATTTTGTATCCTTACAAATTTTCCAGCCATTAGTTATGACAAGCTTCCTAGAAAGATGCAAGTTATCAAGCTTTGTTTATATTCTGGTGTTTCTGGTTTTGTGAGTTTTTTATTTTTATTTTGATTCTTATGAAATTTATTATTAGATATAAATGCTATTTTACTAAAATTAGAGTGCATGCGTTTTTATTCTAATTTTCCCGTTGAGAAAGAATACACGCACAGTGCATAAAACGTGCATTTTTATTCTAAATTATGCATTATTAAAGTGAATTTATTCGTTATGCTTCTTCGTTTTACACGTGAGTGTATTCAAGAAAGCATCATAAACACGCATAGAAAGAGAAAATAACCACATTAAGTGTCAATTAGGATGTTCTGAATATTAAAAAATGCCATTCTTTGTTAATTTTTTGTTTCTTTGTGTGGTCAGTTTAATATTTAGATTCAAATAACCGATAAGAATCGCAGTGGTATGATGTTTGTTTGTGGCTTTTCATCGCAATCCATGCCATATTTCACCGGATCAGCATACTCAGTATCGGGTATTGTGTTTCCATCAAGTAACTAATCTGGAGCCAAAACATGTCTCACGAAGATGAATATCTATCAGTAGAAGAATTAATTGAGATTCAAAAGGAAGAGACTCGCGATATCATTGCAGCATTGCTAGAAGATGGCAGCGATCCAGATTCGCTATACGAAATTGAGCACCACCTGTTTGCAGAAGATTTTGACACGCTAGAAAAAGCGGTAGTTGAAGCATTCAAGATGGGCTTTGAAGTTCTTGAAGCAGAAGAAACTGAAGATGAAGATGGTAACAAGTTGCTTTGCTGTGATGCGACTATGGAGTCCGCACTAGACGCAGAAGCGATTGATGCGCAAGTGGAAAAATTGATTCACTTGGCAGAAAAATACGACATCATCTATGACGGTTGGGGTACGTACTACGAAGGCGAAGATGCGCTTTACCCTGAAGAAGATGAAGACGACGAGTAATCAAAGCTCACTACTTTTGGAAAAACCAGCGTTTAACGCTGGTTTTTTTATACCTTGAAAAACTGACGAATGTGGAGGCGATAAATAATTCACATTGAGTTTATAGGGGATTTCTCCCTATAATGCGTGAAAATTGATCTAGCTCAAGGTGTATATGCAACTCTCACTCGCCGGTTTATGGCAAGTCTCTCCACTGACGGACCTTTCTATCCCACAGGATGACATTACTTTCCCTGCTCCTTTGAGTCAGGTATTGCCAACTGAACTGACAGAAGAAGCAATTCGTCAGCAAGAGTGGCACCTGATGCATGACATTGAAGTGGACGAATCCATGATGGCATTCCCAGCGGTAGAAATGGTGTTGGGTGGTGTGGATTACCATGCAGAAGTGCGTTTGAACGGAGTTGCATTGTTCGACTGTGACGGTTCTCAAAATGTCTACAAGAAAGACATTCGTCCGTTCATGCAAATGGGGCGTAACCGCTTTGAAATCTTGTTCTTAGAGGAAGAAGAGGATCTTCTGTTTGATGAAGATAAACCTGAGCTGTGCTCTCTGTCCGATCATGAATATAAAAAAAGTGATGAGCGCTTAGGGGTATGGCAAGAACCGTATCTACAGTTCATTCGCAATGTACGTTTAGACCGCGTGGCAACCGAGCAGATTTGGCACCACGGTGGTGGTTGTGAGTTTAAGGTGGATTTGTACTACCAAACTTTTGCGCCGGGTTTAGTATCGGCATCGGTTAAGTTTAATGGTATGACTTACCATATTCCTATTGATGTCCGAGCGGAGCATGCGAGCGCTTTATTCCAGATCGAAGCGCCAAAGTATGCCGATCTTACTGATCCTGATCCAAGTGATCTCTACCAGTTGTCTGTTGAGCTGGATGGGCAGCACCAAAACTTCACTGTTGCCTTGAGCCAGGAGCTTTGTGTTACCCATGTTGTGCTTTAACTCTTAGTAATGCTCTTTATTACAGTGTTTTAAGCATTACGACTTCACATGCATCATGCCCTGTTTGTCCAAGCGGGGTATCGAGATGCTCAAAGCCTAGCTTTTCATACAAGCTTACCGCTTCTCTCAGACATTCAGTTGTCTCTAAATAGCACTGCTGATACCCAAATTGTTTCGCCAATTGTAAGCTCAATGCGACGATGCGTTTGGCTAAACCGTGCCCTCGTGTTTGAGGTAAGAAGTACATCTTTTGTAGTTCACACACATTTGGCTCGCCAGCTAAAGGGGCAAAGCCACCGCCACCAACGATCTCTCCGCGATGTTCAATGACCCAATAGGCGGCCCCGCATTGATTGTAAACCGAATACATATCATCAAGCGTTGGATCGGCCACACCATAACCTTTGTCTGCGGTTAAGCCGTATTCTGCAGAGACTTTTCGAATCACATCTGCGACTTGCGGGTTGTCTGCTTTAGTAAGAGGTCGAAGAACGTATTCCTCAGACTGACACACTTTTGTTAGCCCTTTTAGGTAAGTCTCTAGACCAAGTTTGAGTTGCTCTTGCTCGCTGTCATCGAGTTGGGTAAGCAGTTGTTCAAAGAAGTGGTTTTGCTGTTGGTCCAGTTGTGATAACGCCTGTTGGCCTTGCTCTGTAATCGCTACGAGTTGACTACGTTTGTCTTTTGGGTTTTCGATGCTCTCGACCAAACCTAATTTAATCAAACCAGTAACGGTTCGGCTCGCGTTGGATTTGTCGACATTAAGCTGCTGTGCCAGCTGATTGATGGTCAATGGCTGCAATTGGATTTCACCCAATGCGTGCGCTTGCACTGGAGTGAGAGCGACATCGCCGCATTGTTTATCAAGCATACCAAGCAATCGGACGGCTTGACGGGAGTAGTGTCGAAGTTGACGAGCGTTCATTATCACTTACCTCTAAAAATAAAGTTGCGCACCGCAATTAAATTAATTGCGGTGCGCAACCTTGTCAATGGTAAATGTCATTTTTCTCGTTAGGAGACGTAGTGAGCCTCCATATTTAAGCGTGGTGATGTAAACAAAACTGCGGTGCTGGAGCTTTTTCTGATGATTTACGCATCCATACTTTCTCGTGGAAGTAGTAAGCCACCGTGTTCAAACTTGGCTCTAACATCGCCATTACGCCGCCGACAAATGCATCACCTGTTAGTAAGTAAACCACGGTAAAAGCGACGCTGAAGTGCACGGTCGCAAAGCTTGCGGTTTTTAATTTGGTCATCCACTGACGAGCTTTAAGTGCTGGGACTTTTGCCCATGCCTTTTCATGAAAGTAGAAGGCTACGGTGTTCACTGAAGGCTCAATCATGGCAATTAAACTACCAATTAGAATGTCGCCTGTGAGTACGTAAGCGACACTAAATGCGATAGTAAAATGCAGTGCTGCGAAAGTTAGTGTCTTTTTCATGATAATTACTCAATCGTGTTTGTTTCGATGAGCTTATTATCGATAATAATTCTCATTAATGCTAATGGGTAATGAGTATTGTTGTGATAGGGGGAAGCTATTGATGATGGTTTTGGTGAAATGTATACAAAAAAGGTTGGCCATGATGACCAACCTTTTGAACCAAAAAGTGAGAAGTGCTAATTCTTCTCTTTCACTGAGGCTTAAAGTGCAGCGATCGTTGTCTTCTGCTCTTCTAGCTTAGCTAGCGTCTCTTTGTAGCCTTCAAGTTTCTCACGCTCTTTAGCAACAACTGCTTCAGGAGCTTTCGCTACGAAGCCTTCGTTACCTAGTTTGCCTTCGATACGCTTGATTTCGCCGTGAGTTTTCTTGATTTCGCCATCTAGACGAGCAAGCTCAGCGTCTTTGTCGATCAGACCCGCCATTGGGATCATCAGCTCAGACTTAGCAACCAATGCTGTTGCACACGCTGGCGTTTCTTCGTCAGCAGCAAGTACGCGTACAGATTCTAGTTTCGCTAGAGACATCAGTACTTGTTTGTTTGCTTCTAGACGCGCTGCGTCTTCTGCGTTTGCAGCTTTCAGCATAACGTCAAGTGGCTTACCTGGGTTGATGTCGTATTCAGCACGTAGGTTACGGATGCTGGTAATGAACGCTTTCACCCATTCAATATCGTCTAGCGCTTCTTGGTTGAAGTTTGCTTCGTCGAATTGAGGCAGTGCTTGAAGCATGATTGTCTCGCCTTCTACACCTTCAACTAGTGGCTTGATGCTTTGCCAGATAGTTTCAGTGATGTAAGGAATCACTGGGTGAGCTAGACGTAGAGTCTTCTCAAGAACCGTGATTAGTGTACGGCGAGTACCACGCTGTTGCGCTTCAGTACCTTTCCATAGAACTGGTTTAGTTAGCTCTAGGTACCAGTCACAGAATTGGTTCCAGATGAATTCGTAAAGCGTGTTAGACGCCATATCTAGACGGAAGTTGTCGATATGGTTGTTGAACGCTTTCGCTGCAAGTTCAAACTGAGACTCGATCCACTTGTCTGCTAGTGAGTATTCAATCTCACCACCGTTGAAGCCACAATCTTGCTCTTCTGTGTTCATCATTACGTAACGGCTTGCGTTCCATAGTTTGTTACAGAAGTTACGGTAACCCTCAAGACGCTTCATATCCCAGTTGATATCGCGACCTGTTGATGCCATTGCTGCAAGAGTGAAACGTAGTGCGTCTGTACCGTATGCTTCGATACCGTTTTCAAACGTCTTACGAGTGTTCTTCTCGATCTTCTTCGCTAGCTGAGGCTGCATCATGTTGCCACAACGCTTCTCTACTAGAGACTCTAGGTCGATACCATCGATCATGTCGATTGGGTCAAGTACGTTACCTTTCGACTTAGACATCTTGTCGCCGTTTTCGTCACGGATTAGACCAGTAACGTAAACTGTCTTAAATGGTACTTGTGGTTTGCCGTTTTCGTCTTTCACGAAGTGCATGGTCATCATGATCATGCGCGCAACCCAGAAGAAGATAATGTCGAAACCAGTTACTAGTACGTCTGAAGGGTGGAATACTTTCAGATCGTCAGTTTGCTCTGGCCAACCTTGAGTACCGAACGTCCATAGTGCAGAAGAGAACCATGTATCCAGTACGTCTTCGTCTTGGTGCAGTTCAATGACTGACCCTAGGTTGTTGTTCTTACGAACTTCTTCTTCAGTGCGACCTACGTAAACATTACCTTGGTTGTCGTACCAAGCTGGGATGCGGTGACCCCACCATAGCTGACGAGAGATACACCAGTCTTGAACGTCACGCATCCAAGAGAAGTACATGTTTTCGTATTGCTTAGGAACGAATTGGATGTCGCCGTTTTCTACTGCTTCAACTGCAGTTTTCGCTAGAGGCGCAGTACGCACGTACCATTGGTCAGTTAGCATTGGTTCGATAACCACGCCACCACGGTCGCCGTAAGGAACTTGTAGATCGTGATCTTTCACTTCTTCAAGTAGACCTAGCTCGTCGAATTCAGCAACGATAGCTTTACGAGCGGCAAAACGCTCCATACCGTGGTATTTAGCTGGTAGTTCAGTGCTGTAAGCTTCGCTTGCTTCGCCGTTAGTGTTGAATACTTCTGCTGAGTCGCGGATGTTCGCGTCGAAAGTCAGAATGTTGATCATTGGTAGCTGGTGGCGCTTACCTACTTCGTAGTCGTTGAAGTCGTGCGCAGGTGTGATTTTCACACAGCCAGTACCTTTTTCCATATCTGCGTGCTCATCGCCCACGATTGGGATGCGACGATCAACGATAGGAAGGATGATTTCTTTACCGATAAGATCTTTGTAACGTGGATCTTCTGGGTTAACTGCAACACCTGTATCGCCTAGCACGGTCTCTGGACGAGTCGTTGCAACAACGATGTAGTCTTTGCCATCCGCTGTTTTTGCGCCATCTGCTAGTGGGTAGCGGAAGTGCCACATGTTGCCTTTAGTGTCTTTGTTCTCTACTTCTAGATCTGAAATCGCGGTGTGTAGCTTTGGATCCCAGTTAACTAGACGCTTACCGCGGTAGATTAGATCGTCTTCGTATAGACGTACGAACACTTCTTGAACGGCGTTAGATAGACCATCGTCCATCGTGAAGCGTTCACGATCCCAGTCTACAGATGCGCCAAGACGACGAAGCTGCTTAGTGATAGTGCCGCCAGATTCGCCTTTCCATTCCCAGATTTTGTCGATGAAAGCTTCACGACCGTAATCGTGTTTTGTTTTGCCTTCTTCTGCAGCGATCTTACGCTCAACAACCATCTGAGTTGCGATACCAGCGTGGTCAGTACCTACTTGCCAAAGGGTGTTTTTACCCTTCATACGTTCACAACGGATAAGCGTATCCATGATCGTATCTTGGAACGCGTGGCCCATGTGTAGGCTACCAGTGACGTTCGGTGGCGGGATCATGATGCTGTATGATTCTTTAGTAGTGTCACCGTGTGGCTTAAAGTAGCCTTTCTCTTCCCAAGTCTGATACAGAGCTTGTTCGATTGAAGTTGGGTTGTATGTCTTTTCCATAGCGCTCTTTTAATGGATACGTTGATGGTTGAATCTTAGTCAATCTTTATAAGTGAGGGATCTTAACAAGATCGCCTTAACTATAAGGATTGACCGTTAAGGATATTGAATTTCGATCGTTTGCAGCTGGTAACCTGCTTGACGGTAAATTTTATATCTTTCTCTTGCGAGTTGTTTAGCTTTTTCTTCGCAGGGCACGAAGTCTACCACTTGAGCAAACTTGTTCGCAAAGGTTGTCTCATTTTCCGCCAAATTAATTACCAGCTGACGGTTCCAATTAGGTTTTACACCTTCATGGCCGATTTCAATGTTGGTGGCGTATTTCGGTCCCTCGCCTACGAGGTTATGTGCCATGAACTTGTCTGCATCAACTTGCCAAAAGGCTTCAGCGAGCTGCTCGGCGTGTGGTTTGTCTTGGCAGTTTAAATACACTTTAGCGCCTTGGCGAGCAAAGTGCTGAGCCAAAAACACGATGTATTCTTCAAAGCCAGCCACCGTTGCTTGCGGGCTCTCTTCGTTAATGATGTAGAAGGTTGCAGTTTGCATCATTCTCTCACTTGCCTTGGGTCTCTTCCTAAGACCATCTTAAGTCCCACTTTCATTTTAGAAAATTAGGATAATAAAAAAGGGCCTTGCGGCCCTTTTAGATGTTGTTCAGAAATTACTCTTCTGTCTCTTGGCCGCTGCGGTTCAAAAGGAATTGGACAAGCATTGAGACAGGACGGCCCGTTGAGCCTTTCGCTGCGCCTGATTTCCACGCGGTACCTGCGATATCGACGTGTGCCCAGTTGTACTTCTTCGCGAACTTAGATAAGAAGCAACCCGCAGTAATTGTGCCACCAGGGCGACCACCAATGTTTGCCATATCCGCAAACGGGCTTTTCAACTGTTCGTGGTACTCGTCTGCCATTGGTAGACGCCATGCACGGTCACTCGCTTGCTCAGAAGCGTTTACTAGCTCATGAGAAAGAGGGTTGTGGTTAGAGATTACGCCGCTGATATGGTGGCCTAGTGCGATAACACAAGCACCAGTTAGCGTTGCAACGTCAACCACGCAGTCTGGTTCGAAACGCTCTACGTAAGTCAGTGCGTCACAAAGAACAAGACGGCCTTCAGCATCCGTGTTCAGAACTTCTACAGTTTGACCAGACATGGTCGTTAGGATGTCACCTGGACGGTAAGCGTTGCTGCCAGGCATGTTTTCACAACCCGCTAGAACACCAATAACGTTGATTGGTAGGTTTAGCTTCGCCAGCGCTTTCATTGTACCGAATACCGATGCCGCACCACACATGTCGTACTTCATCTCATCCATACCTTCGCCCGGCTTTAGAGAGATACCGCCTGAGTCGAAGGTTAGACCTTTACCTACGAGCACAATCGGTTTTGCATCTGAGTCAGGGTTACCTTTGTACTCGATGATAGACATCATAGATTCGTTTTTAGAACCACGGCCTACTGCTAGGTAAGAGGTCATACCCAGTTTTTCCATCTCTTGCTCACCAATAATTTTGGTGGTTACGGTTTCGTAGTCGTCCGCTAGACGACGAGCTTGAGAAGCAAGGTAAGCTGGATTAGCTACGTTTGGCGGCATGTTGCCAAGGTCTTTTGAGGCTTTGACACCTGATGCGATAGCAAGACCATGAGTGATTGCTTTTTCACCCAAGTTCAATTCACGACGCGTTGGTACGTTGAAAACAAGCTTGCGCAGTGGGCGGCGAGTCTCAGGTTTCACGCTCTTGAATTGATTAAATGTGTATAGACCATCTTTAGTCGCTTCTACAGCCTGGCGCACTTTCCAGTATGTATCACGACCCTTAACATGCAGTTCAGTTAGGAAACATACCGCTTCCATTGAGCCTGTCTCGTTAAGTGTGCTGATCGTCTTTTGAATGATTTCCTTGTACTGGCGCTCGCCAAGTTCACGCTCTTTGCCGCAACCGACAAGTAAAACGCGCTCTGACAAAACACCTGGTACTTGATGCAGTAGCAGCATCTGACCAGGTTTACCCTCTAGATCACCACGGCGAAGTAGTGAACTGATGTAACCGTCACTGATTTTATCAAGTTGTTCGGCTACTGGAGAAAGGCGACGTGGTTCAAACACACCAACAACGATACATGCGCTACGTTGTTTCTCTGGACTGCCACTTTTTACACTGAACTCCATGCGTACTCCTACATCCTGAAGACAAATTGCTCTAAATGTTAGATAATGATCGCTTACTTGTTGAATTTTAGCTCCAGGCTTACATGCAGAGCTGATTAAGCGACTAACATCTAGTTTATAATTTTTAAAAAAATAAATGGTTCAACGGGAAACTATAGTGATTCGACCAAAAAAACAAGTTTTGTATAGGTAATTTCAGCGTGATTATTGTTAGATATTTGATCCGCGAAACACTCAAGAGCCAATTTGCGATTTTTTTCGTACTTTTTTTGGTGTTTGTAAGCCAGAAATTCATAAGTGTTCTTGCTGATGCTTCTGATGGGGATATTCCTGCTGGATTGATTTTCTCGATTGTTGGTTTGAACATGCCAGCAATGGGTCTGTTAATGCTGCCTTTAAGTCTGTATATCGGCATATTGATCACATTTGGTCGTCTGTATGCAGAGAGCGAAATTGTCGTAATGAACGCGACAGGTATTGGTAATAAATTCTTGGTTCAAGCGGCCTTATACCTAGCGTTGATTACTTCAGCGGTGGCGGCTTTCAATGCGTTGTGGCTATCGCCGTGGTCTCAAGACCGCGTTGAGCAGCTTTATGAGCAGGTAGCGTCAGAAAACAGCGTTGACCTACTTAAAAAAGGTCAGTTCCAAGGTACACCAGACGGTTCATCGGTTGTGTTCATCGATGACATTAAAGACAATACCTTGAGCAACGTTTTTGTTGCGCAGATGCGCCCTCGAGATTCAGTGTTACCGAGTGTGATGTTCTCATCTTCTGGTGAAGTAAAAGAGCTTTCGGACGGTCGTCAGATCATCACTATGAAAGAAGGTACGCGTTATGAAGGTGTGCCTACTCGCGTTGAATATATGATCACGAAATTCGATGAATACGAAGGTGTTATCGGCCAACGTGAGGTCAAAAAGAAAGGGCGAGACTGGGAAGCATACCCAACGGTTGACTTGATAGGTCACCCAGATCCAGAGGCGCAAGCGGAGCTACAATGGCGAATTTCGTTATTTGTGTGTATTCCACTCTTAACAATGCTCGTTATTCCTTTGTCTGCGGTGAATCCGCGTCAGGGACGGTTTGCCAAAATGGGGCCTGCGATTCTGATCTATCTAGCGTATTTCTTGGCGATCAGTGCAACCAAATCTGCATTAGAAGATGGTGACATCCCGGCTGCTATTGGTATGTGGCCAATCAATGCGATGTTGCTGATTGTTGCTATCATGGCGAATATGATGGACAGCGTTGCTGCTAGACGAATAAAAGACAAATTCCGCAAGAAGAGGCTCGCGTAAGCTGTGTTCAAAATCTTAGACCTTTACATCGGTAGAACCATCATCTCTACCACTGCCTTGGTTTTAGCGACGTTTGTTGGCTTATCGGGCATCATCAAATATGTAGAACAGCTACGTAAAGTAGGGCGAGGTGTGTACGACCTCACTCATGCGTTGTACTTTGTGTTACTCAGTGTGCCGCGTGATATCGAAATGTTCTTTCCAATGGCGGCATTACTCGGTGCCCTGATCGGCTTAGGTATGTTGGCTTCAAGCTCTGAGCTGGTGGTGATGCAAGCTGCTGGTTTCTCTAAGCTGGATATCGGGTTATCGGTACTAAAAACGGCCGTCCCACTCATGATTGTCGTTATGGCGTTAGGCCAATGGGGCGCTCCTGAGGCCCAGAAGATGGCCCGTGACTTACGTGCGTTTGCGATATCAGGTGGTAGCATTGTGTCTGTGCGCTCAGGTGTGTGGGCTCGTGACGCAAACGACTTTATCTTTATCGGTAAAGTCGAAGACGACAAGCTTTATGCTTTAAATATGTGGCGTTTTGATGATGATAAGAATCTACAAAAAGTTATTTTCGCCGAAGAAGTCGACTACCAACAAGATAACAACTGGCTGATGCGCTACGTACAAATTACGGACATGGAAAATGAAAACGTAATTTCAAAGCAAGACATCGAACAGATGGAGTGGCACACCTCTTTGGCACCAGATAAGCTAGCTGTGGTGACCGTGAAGCCAGAAGAATTGTCACTGAGCGGTTTGTATGATTATGTGACTTACCTGAAAGCATCGGAACAAGATGCATCTCGCTATGAGTTGGCGTTTTGGCGTAAGTTGACTCAGCCGCTTTCAATTGCTGTGATGATGTTAATGGCGCTATCTTTTGTTTTCGGTCCACTCAGAAGCGTGACCATGGGGGCAAGGGTATTGTCGGGCGTGGTTGCCGGGTTTACTTTTTACATATCCAGTGAGTTCTTTGGTCCATTAAGCTTGGTGTATGGCATATCCCCAGTGTTTGGTGCTTTGGCCCCGAGTTTGGTGTTCTTAGCTATTGCGATTGCACTGCTACGAAGAAAGCTATAACTGAAGCATCATCGAATAAACCAAGTTTTACCGAACCAAATGTAAAAGGAAGGCATTACGCCTTCCTTTTTTGTGTTCCTAGACAAGTTAATTTGCCTTAGGTAATACAACAACCTCTGTTTTGGCCCAAATGTCGTGGAAACCACGTTTCTTCGGATCAATCGGTACAGTCAAATTTGCCAAGCCAAAGCCAGATGTCGAAATACGAATCAGAGCTTGAGTTACCGTAATTGGTGCTCCGTCTTTGGCATTGCGAACTCGAAGCTTCCAAGCGCGCATCCCAAGAGTTTGTCCTGCTCGCGTCCAGAAGAACACAAAGAAATATATCCACACACCCGCAAGGTAAAGTGTAAATAGAGGGCTCAATACAGGGTGCTTTCCGAGCATATCTGCGGCATCAGCGTACTCGCCATAGCTCAACAATCCTGCTGCATTTAGTGCAAACACAACGGCCATAACAATACCTGCGGCCATCATTTCAATTGCGATAATAATCAATGTGTCGTAAATCAACGCTGCAAGTCGACGAAACAGACCAGCAGGTGGAAGAGTTGTAGACGTTGTCATTATTCCATCACTTACCTTAAAAATTGTGCGTCAGAATATAGATTCCCTCACCAAGAGAAAAGAGACCTAACGCACAGAGTCTTTAATTGTGTATAAACTAAGTGACTTTTCTGCCCTACGTTATCAGCACATGTCATGATACACGAGGCCGTGCAGCAATATGTTTCAACTGAATTCGATTCTCTTAACCATTGGCTCTTTGGTCTGTGACCAGATTAGATAGCTGAGAGAGTTGGTGTTTCTCATCTTCGGTATAATGTTGGCTTAATGAAAGCTCTAAAGCTTTTTCTGACAGCTTGATTGCTGGTGACAAAAATAACTTAGGGTGCATACTAGAGAGAGCTAGCAAGGCCTTTTGTAGGCGAATCTGTATTTGGAGTTGCGCTGCACCATCGTGTGCTATCGGCAAAAAGACATCATCAAACAAATCCTGGCAGCTCAATGCGGGCACAAATAGTCTAGGATATCGAGTTTTGGTAGGCGGCTCACTGAGTAGGTCTCCCCATAATGAAAGTGCTCGTACAGAACGCCCAAGAACGTCAATTGCGGTGCCATTATCATTTACAGCCGGAGATAGTGCTCGTGAGGCGATTTCCGCCATAACGACTAAACCAAAGCGAGGGTCCTGATCATATGAACGCTCTGTTCGAATCGTGAAGGCTGCCGTTACTTCGCTTTCGTCTGGCAATTCTCCACAAACACAAGCCAATGGTTGACCTACGTACACAAAACTTCCCGGTTGTCGCTCAAGGTAGATGGTGCATTGGTTTGCTTCAGCAATACTATCGAGATGATGCATATCAACATGCTGTAAGTAGCCAATTTCTTGGCTCAAAATAGGTTTACTTCCTCTGGGTTTATGTTCTGGGTGGCTCCACGGGTGAGCACCTAGCCAACGCTCTTTGCCCCGTTTTCTTATCGCATCTAACAAGGCTTGCTCCACGTATGAAGTGGTTTCACTGACCCTTCCTAGTACGGAAAGGTGCTGAATCCAACGTAGCAGAGTGAGTATGATCATCACGATTACGGCGATAGTTACGATGAACAGATAAATTTGTGCTTGTTGATGATAGGCCCCAATACCTAGCGCGATAATTCCTACCAAACTAAATAGAAAAGAGCCAAGAAAGGTTGCTAAGGCATTTTGTGTTGTGCTGTCTTCCATCAACAGTTTTGTCGCTCGCGGCGTTACCCCTGCACTAGCGGCACTGTACGCTGAGACCATAATATTGAGAGAGAATGTAGTCACTGCAAGCATGGAGGTTGCGAGGATATTTAATATGTTGTTCAACAAATCCTTGCTGACGTTGATGGCAGGGGGCAGAGTAATGAACTGGTTTAAAACAATCGACATTAAGGCGGTAGCAACAGCAAGTAATGCGTAGAGTGACGTCCGGACCCACAGTTTTCGCGTCATCTGTTTCAGTAACCACTGCCATTTTGACCCAGTCATTCTTTGCTCCTATTCAGTTCTCACTAGAAAGTCGATAGAAAATTCAGAAAGTTATTCTTGCTTAAGCATAGGTTAAATGCCCGTCGTTCTGCTTGATATTTCATGCATCACGAAAGTAAGAAAGCTGCTTGCTTCAAAGAATGGTGCTCTTGAGGTGTGAATTACCACGATTCTGTTACCTTAATTGATAGATGAATTAAAAGTATGTGGTTGAAAAGAGGTAGCGCATGATTGTAATTACAGGTGCAAGTAGCGGTTTAGGGGCGGAACTAGCAAAGCGTTATGATGCGGAAGGCAAAGAGACGTATGTAATAGGAAGAAATACAGAAAAACTATCCGCACTAGCAAAACAACTCTCTCATAACGTTGGTTATCAAGCTTGCAACCTCTCATCGCACCAAAATGTGAAACAGCTCTTTGATGGGGTGAAACAGTCCCCTGAAATGGTCATTCATAGTGCGGGAAGTGGTTATTTTGGCTTACTGGAAGAGCAGGAGCCGGAAGAGATTCAAAAGTTGATTGATAACAACCTGAATTCTGCGATTCATGTGTTAAGAGAGTTAGTAAAGCGTTACAAAGATCATCCAATAAAAGTGGTCATGATCATGTCCACAGCCGCGCAACAACCTAAAGCGCAAGAGTCTACGTATTGTGCAGTGAAATGGGCCATCAAAGGATTAATTGAGTCGGTTCGTTTGGAGCTAAAAGGAAAACCTATGAAAATTATCGCGGTTTATCCTGGTGGAATGGATACGGAATTCTGGAAAACAAGCGGCAATACGATGGACACGAGTCACTTCATGCAAGCAGAAGATACCGCAGAGATGCTCCATAATGCGTTGTCGAGCATTGGGAATGGTTATGTTTCTGATATTACAGTGAATAGAACTTAAAAAGAGTTTCGTATACTCATTTTCATCTGGAAGAGTAGTAGAAAATGGAGCGTACGTTTCTTATGAGTACAGCTTTGTCACACTTTGTGGCGAAATTATCAGCAAACGATAGTTATTTAAGGTATTTCTGCTTGCGCAGGTCAAAAGCTTACGTATAATGCCAACCATCAAAGGGCAATAGCCCAAAGATGCCGGTGTGGTGAAATTGGTATACACGACGGATTCAAAATCCGTTGCCTTCGGGCGTGGCGGTTCAAGTCCGCCCACCGGTACCATACATAGAAAGGTCGCTTTTATAGCGGCCTTTCGTCGTTTTAGGTGTTCGTAAATATCAAAAGAAAGTTAGCGTTGCCTTCGCGGTGGCGTCAGGAGTGCCTGCCAGTCAAGTCACTCGCAGGTACCATATTTTAAGACAGAGCCTCGATGAAAGTCGGGGCTTTGTTGTATCTTGATCTTCAAAACAAAAAAGCGCGAGGGGTATGCCTCGCGCAAACTACTACATGGTGATAGTAGGAACAGCCTATAGAGCTGTGAACAAGGTATTTTGAGTGTTCGGAGTCCAGTCTGCTTGGGACACGTGCGGTACATCAACTAGATAACGCAAACCTTGATAAGTCACCACATCACCTTGTTTATAGGAAACATTCTGAGTCCAGTTAGTGGCTGGGTCTGCATTTGTCCAAAGGCTAGAGGTTGGAGACGGTGCCCAATCTTGTTGCGCAGTATGGTTTGTTACAGCCTGGTATACAGTACCTAGGTGTAAGACGTAATCGCCAGCGTCGTAGTTATGACCAACTTGCCAGTTCGGTGTGTAGTTATCCATTGTGTCGAAGTCATAACCCGCTTGTTTTGCTAACTGTATAAACTTAGCGAGCTTAGGTAGGTTTTGCGTTGCACCCATGCCACGCTTACCATCTTCAAATAGGAACTCGTGAGTTAATACGATAACTTTATCGGCGTGTAAAGGTGTACCACATGGGAACTCTTGAGCTTTGGAGTTGATCGGGTTAATCGTTGTTGGTGCACAAGTGTTTAACGCGGAATCCACATATCCAAGAAATGCTTCTGCTTCTGTAAGGCTGTTTGCTGGCATTTCAATGCCCCAATTTTCGGGTGCCCAGTCCACATCCCAACCGTGAGTTTGATAGCCGTTATTCGCTAGGATACTTTGAACCTCGATAGCTGCTTTTACACTGTTGGATGGGTTGGATGTATCGCATACATATCCTGGTTCCCAAGGTTTCAGGTCATCAGACGTGGCACATAACCCATCTGCTTTGAAGTCTTTCGTCACGCGCCAACCGTTGGTGTAGGGCAGTCTAGCAAACTCTGTTGCCTTGTAGTTCGGGTAGCTTGTAATGTTCGGCAAATACTTTGCTAACACAGATAAGTTTTCCGTAAACATTGAGGCATCGTAAACAGGGTCTTGATACGAGTTAAGCTGGTGGTCCCCGGTCGCATTACACTCCGCAGCACTGTTCGGTCCAAACTCATCCACGCAGTTGTGCACCATGTGATCGTAACTGTGGTTCGCAACAATATGACCAGTGTCTAATGCGAGCTTTAAGGCTTCTAGGGAACGGTCTTCATTCTCATCACCAATTCCATCTAAATGCCAAGCATTAAAGTAAAACGTCGCTTTGATATCTTCCTGGTTAAGTACTTGAATAACGTCAATAGATGCATTGATTGGTCCATCATCAAACGTTAGATAAATTGTGCCTTTAGAGTCGGTTTGAGCAAATGAGTGTTGTGATAGTGCGGCACTTACAAGCGTTGCAATAGCCAATTTATTAAATTTCATTCTCTATTCCTTTTAAGAAATTAATAACGACGTTGTCAGTAGTAAAATATTGATAATTTGAAACTTAATGTGATGTCTTAAATTATTTTATGACTTTTATCCTAGACCTAAATAATTACAAAAAAATAGGTGGTATTTTCTAAATTGGGATTGTGTTCACGAATAATGCAACCGGTTGCGCTTTTTTGTCTTGGTTATTTTTGCTACAGTTTTTGCAGGTTGAAATTTACACAACGGGAGTAAGGCTATGAAAAAGATCCTTTTATGCTGTAGCGCAGGGATGTCCACCAGTATGCTTGTTAAGAAAATGGAGCAAGCTGCTGAAAATAAAGGAATTGAATGCAAAATTGATGCGATGTCAGTGAATGCATTTGAAGATGCAATTAAAGAGTACGATGTTTGTCTTCTCGGGCCTCAAGTACGTTTTCAGCTAGAAGAGCTAAGAAAAACGGCGCAAGAGCATGGTAAAAACATTGACGCGATTTCTCCTCAGCATTATGGAATGATGAAGGGAGAGGAAGTACTAGAGCAAGCATTAGAATTAATTAACTAAACCATAGTTTTAAATTAAAAAAGATAACTGTACATCAAATATAAATATTTGATGCGGGATTCTTTTGCCTAAAATAAGGATGGATTCTATGAAGCTTTATGACGCAATTATAGGCGCAGTCGAAAAGCATATAGCCCCTATAGCAGCTAAAGTGGGGAATCAGCCCCATGTTCGCGCAATGAGAGACGGTTTTATTGTCGCAATGCCGTTTATTATTGTTGGTAGTTTCATTTTGATTTTTGCATTCCCCCCATTTGCCGAAGATACAACCTTTACTTTTGGTCGAATTTGGCTCGATTTCGCCACTACACATTTTGATACCATAATGATGCCCTACAACATGTCGATGGGGATCATGACCATTTTTGTTTCGCTGGGCGTTGCTTATAGTTTAGCGAAGGCTTACAAGATGGATGGGATCACGAGTGCTGTATTGTCACTAATGTCTTTTTTACTCATTGCGGCCCCAGCTAAAGATGGCGCGTTGTCTATGTCTCACATGGGCGGAACCGGGATCTTCACCGCAGTGATGTGTGCATTTTTCTCGGTGGAGCTCTACCGTTTTATGAAAAAGCACAATATTACGATTCGCATGCCAGAGCAGGTGCCACCGGCGATTGCGCGATCATTTGAAGTATTGCTACCAGTCTTAGCGATATTCATTACCTTATATCCACTTAGCCTTTTCGTACAAACCCAGTACGACATGCTGATTCCAGATGCTGTTATGGCTATCTTTAAACCGCTAATCAGTGCGTCTAACTCATTGCCTGCCATTATTGGCGCTTTATTGCTTTGCCAGCTACTTTGGTTTGCGGGTATTCATGGTGCTGCAATTGTTGTTGGACTGCTTTCTCCAATCTTTTTGACCAACATTGGTGCCAACATTGAAGCCTTTGTTGCAGGTGAACCGATTCCAAACGTATTTACTCAACCGTTCTGGGATTTTTACATCTTTATTGGCGGCTCTGGTGCAACACTTGCTCTTGTTATGCTGATGTCGTTTAGCCGTTCTGTTCACCTTAAGAGCATTGGTCGAATGAGTGCGGTGCCTGGCTTTTTCCAAATCAACGAACCAGTGATCTTCGGTAGCCCAGTTGTGATGAACCCGACCTTGTTTATCCCGTTCGTCTTCGCTCCAGTCATCAACGCTACGATTGCGTATTTTGCTGTGCATGTCGGCTTTGTGGGTATGGGGGTCGCTACAACACCTTGGACAACACCGGCACTGATAGGTGCTTCGTGGGGTAGCGGTTGGACCTTTGCGCCAGTATTGCTCGTCATTGGTTTATTAATTCTTGATCTAATCATCTACTTCCCATTCTTCAAAATGTTTGAGAAGCAAATGTTGGAGCAAGAACTACCAACGACGAAGGAAACTAAAGGTGATACGCAGCCGTCAGGCGAAGGCGTTACTGCTTAACTGTGCTTAATGGGCCGCAATTACCGCGGCCCGATTTTCGGAGAGAAAATGATGGAACAAGAATTGGTTGTAATGGAGATCATTTGCAATGCTGGTGAAGCCAGAAGTTTAAGCTACGAGGCATTGCGTTTATCTCGAGAACAAGATTTTGAAGCGGCTGATGAGAAGCTCTCTCAAGCAAGAGAGTGCATTAATAAAGCCCACTTAATACAGACTCAGCTTATTGAAGAAGATCAGGGAGAAGGGAAAGTCCCGATGACGTTAGTGATGGTGCATGCTCAAGATCACCTAATGACTACGATTTTGGCTCAAGAGATGGCTGTAGAAATCGTCGCACTGAACAAAAAAATCTCGAACAAATAAAGGGGGATGAAAATGTCTAGAGAGGCGATCAAACTTGCCATTATTGGCGGTGGTAGTAGCTATACCCCGGAATTGGTTGAAGGGGTTATTAAGCGCTTAGAATATTTACCCGTTAAGAAAATCCATTTTGTGGACATTGAGTCAGGAGCTGAGAAGCTTGAGATCATCAAAGGATTGGCTCAGCGAATGGTCGATAAAGCCGGAGCAAAAATTGAGATAAAAGCCGGTTTCGATCGCCGTGCTGCGATAAAAGATGCGGATTTTGTGATGACGCAGTTTCGTGTTGGTGGCCTTGCTGCACGCGCTAACGATGAGCGAATCCCAATCAAGTACGACGTCATCGGCCAAGAAACAACGGGCCCTGGTGGTTTTGCTAAAGCACTGCGAACCATTCCGGTCATTCTTGATATCTGTAAAGACATTGAAGAGTTGGCTCCAAACGCATGGATGCTCAATTTCACCAACCCAGCGGGTTTAGTTTCCGAAGCGGTCAGTAAGTACACCAAAGTAAAGAGTATTGGTTTATGCAATGTGCCCGTTTCAATGGAAATGATGATTGCAGAAATGATGGAGTGCGAGCCAAAAGAGCTACAACTTGAGTTTGCTGGGTTAAACCATCTCGTGTGGGTACACAAAGCATGGCTCAATGGGGAAGATATTACTCAAACGGTATTAGAGAAAGTCGGTGATGGTGCCAACTTCAGTATGAAGAATATCTGGGAAGAGCCGTGGGATCATGCATTTCTAAAAGCACTGGGGGCGATACCATGTCCTTATCATCGCTACTTCTACCAAACTGATGCCATGCTTGCTGAAGAGAAACAAAGTGCCGATGAAAAAGGCACTCGTGCTGAGCAGGTAATGGAAACAGAAAATGCGCTATTTAAGCTCTATCAAGATCCTACCCTCGATCATAAGCCGAAAGAGTTAGAGGAGCGGGGTGGTGCTTATTATTCTGATGCATCACTGAACCTAGTTGATTCAATTTATAACAATCGTAATAGTATTCATGTTGTTAACGTTTTAAATAATGGAGCGATCAACGGCCTACCTGACGATGCTGTGATTGAATGTAGTGCGGTGATTGGTAGCTGGGGGGCGAAACCTCTTGCGGTTGGCGAGTTGTCAAACAATATCAAAGGATTACTCTATCAAGTTAAAGCGTATGAGCAGCTAACAATAGAAGCTGCTGTCGAAGGTAATTATGACAAGGCGCTTATGGCATTAACCAATAACCCATTGGTGCCTGACATTGGCCGCGCCAAGTCAATCCTGGATGATATCCTAGCGGTGAACGCTCCGTATTTACCTCAATTTAAACTAACGACGTTGTAGTACTAAGGAAGGACGCCAATGAAAGTCATTTTTAATGCTGATGATTTTGGTTTAACGAGAGGTGTAAATAGCGGCATCGTTAAAGCTCACCAGCAAGGTGTGGTTCATTCAACCACCATGATGGTGGGTATGGATGCTGAGCAACATGCCTTAGAACTAGCTAGCCATAATCCAGGCTTGAAAGTTGGCGTTCATCTTAGGTTTACAGCAGGTGTGCCTATAACGAAGCATCCTAACTTGACCAACGGCCGAGCGCACTTTATTAACTATGACGAACTTTGGAGTAAGCAGGACTTCGAAACTCAGGTCGTTTATGATGAAGCAAAAGCTCAGGTGGAACATTTTTTATCGCTTGGGTTAGAGCTAAGCCACTTAGATAGCCATCATCACGCGCATACTCACCCTCAAATTTTGCCCGTTATTAAAGAAGTAGCGAATGAATACCGAGTGCCACTGCGGGGCACTGGCTTGTGTCAAGAATCGATGACAATCAGGTATATCTTTACTGATGAGTTTTATGATCAAAAAGTGAGCTTGGATGGCTTAATGGCACATCTATTGAGCTTAAAAGCTGACTATGACTTGGTTGAGGTGATGTGCCACCCGGCAGAGGCCGATCAGGCGCTTATCTTAAAGAGTGGTTATGCGCTTCAGCGAGAGCTAGAGTTACAAGTTCTTACCTCTCCCATTTTAAAAGAACAGTTAGCTCATCATGGTATAACTGTCACGGATTACTCTGAGCTTGTTTCTACCAATCAAATGGTCAGTGTATGATTAAAGGCTGCCAGCTTCGCCCCCTATAGCACCTTACGAATTGCTGGCAGCCGTTCTACACAAACGAATATTTAATAACAATTGCAGTTGGACCCAATAGCATTATGGCAAGGATTAAAGATGTAGCCGAACTCGCCGGTGTAAATCGCTCTACCGTTTCTCGAATTATTAATGGAGAGGGGAAATTTCGCGAGGAAACTCGAAAAAAAGTAGAGCAAGCTATGGCGCAATTGAATTATCGTCCTAGTGCAATTGCTCGTTCACTCGCAACCTCATCCAGTAATATGGTTGGGTTATTGGTGACTTACTATACGGGGGGCTTCTTTGGCGAGATGATGGAGCAGGTTCAGACCGAGCTGGATATTCATAAGAAGTTTTTGATTACAGCTCAAGGCCATCATTCTGCACAAGGTGAAAAAGAGGCAATTCAGCGTTTTAATGATTTACGTTGTGACGGCTATGTACTTCATAGTCGTTATTTGTCAGATGATGACTTACGTGAACTAGCTAAACAGCCAACACCTTTCGTTCTCCTGGATCGCTACGTGGAAGGAATAGAAGAGCGTTGTGTTACCTTTAACCATCATCATGCAAGCCGTATTGCCGTTGAGCACCTTTTAGCTGGTGGTCATCGAAAGATTGCTTGTATTGCCGGTCCATCCCAACGTCATAACAGTGTATTGAGAAAGCTTGGGTATATTGATGCAATGAAGGATGCTGGTATAGATATTGATGAAAGCTGGTGTGAAGAAGGGAATTATGGCCGGCAAAGTGGTTATGATGCAATGGCTGCAATTTTACAACGACACCCTGATGTGACGGCTGTCTTTTCGTGCAGTGAAGAAATGACGGTTGGCGCAATGCAGTACTTACACGAGCATAGTATTTTTGTACCAGAGCAAATCTCATTAACTAGCTTTGACAGTGTTGATCTTTGTGAAAGTCTTTACCCTACAGTATCAGCAGTGCACTTTCCTATCAGTGACATGGCCCGTGTAGCGGTACAAACCTTAATGGGGCTAGTCAAAGATCAAGAAGTAATAGACAAGCCAGTATTCGAGGCCAAGCTTAAAATACGCAAAGCAGATCGCTCCTTAAAGTAGCTTACTTCTATCTAATTAAGTGAGTCGCTTAGAAATAACGGTTTGATGTTTTGCTAGTTACTGATGAATTTATTCACAAAATTTACTAGTATTCTAACTCTCTTAAGAAATATAAATCAGTAGTGAATAAGTGGCAGCCATTAAACTAACGGTCGATCGTATTCAACCCGGATTACATATCCGTCTTCCGCTAAAGTGGAACGATCACCCCTTTCTACTCAATAGCTTTAAGATTAAAGACCAAGAGCAAGTCGAGATGATCCGCCACCTCGGCGTAAAGTTCGTTTACTTTAATCCAGAGCAAAGCGATGCCGTTCCGCTCCCTGTTGATCAAAGACAAGCTGACAGAGTAACAAATGAAGCGTCGTTAGATCATGAAACTCAAAAAATGTGGCAAGAAAAACAGAACCGCATAGAGAAGTTAAGTGCATACCGTCGACGCGTGATTCAGTGTGAAAAAGAGTTTGAGCGCTCTCTGGCACGTATGCGTTCAGTCATGACTAAAATCCGTAACCGTCCGACAGCAGCAGTTGATGAAGCAAAGCTTCTTATTGAAGATATCGTCGAGAAGTTAATGTGCGATGATAATGTTACGTTACATCTGATGAACGGAAAAAATGAGTTTGAAGATATTTATTTCCACTCATTGAACGTGGCTGTTATCTCGATGATGATTGGCCGTGCTAAAGGGTACTCAGCAGCACAGTTGAAAGAGCTTTCCTTCTCCGCACTATTCCATGATATCGGGAAAATAAAAATCCCGACTGCAATATTAAGAAAGCAACTACCTCTAACAGAGCCAGAAACCAACTACTTAAAGTTGCACACTAAATATGGCGTCGATCTTGCGAGTCAAATCGAGGCTTTTCCCGAAGTCGCGAGAATTGTGATCGCGCAGCACCATGAGCTAAGAGATGGGTCTGGTTATCCTAAAGGCCTGAAAGGAGATGAGATCAACGAGTTTGCTCAAATTATTGCTGTAGCCAATGCGTTTGATAACTTGTGTCATACCCCGATAGTCTCAGACCAAAAGATTCCTTATACCGCACTCTCTCATTTATATAAGAACTGTAAACACCTATATAAAGAAGAGAACCTGAACATCCTAATTAAGTTTATGGGCGTGTTTCCTCCGGGTACCGTAGTTCAGCTTTCTAATAATATGGTCGGCCTGGTTATCTCAGTGAATGCATCGCATTTATTATTCCCGAATGTCTTGGTTTACGATCCATCAGTACCAAGGACGCAAGCGCCAATCATTGATCTTGCGTCAAAAGATATAAAGATAGTTAACGCGATTCATCCGTCAAAATTACCGGATAAAGTAAAAGAGTATCTAAATCCGCGTTCGCGTATTTCTTATTTCTTTGATAGCGATGAGTAGTTATCCACAGCTTTTTGTGGGTAAATTGTATAAATCCTGAGTGTTATTTCTGGGTAATTTGGGGGGTGGATGGAAAGTATCCATTTGGCATGTTTTTTTAGAAAAAATGCATTTTTAGTATTGCCAAAGAAAATCTTCTCCCTATAATGCGCATCCATCGACACGGCAGACGTCACAAGGCTTCAGCAGGTTCGAAGAGGTAAAAAGCTTCTACAAAAAATTAGTTTAAAAAAGTGTTTGACACTAACAACTAAATCGCTAGAATGCACCTCCGCTTTGAGAGAAAAACTTCTCGCAAAGCAAGCTCTTTAACAATATAGACCTATCAATCTGTGTGGGCACTCGTTGATGATAATTCAATTCGATACCTCGGTATCAAATTAGGTTTCAATGAAACGAAGTGACCATTGAATCGAAAGATTCAGCACAGTCAATTCAAACATTACTTATGTAATGTTCAGTATTCATTGAG